>JASLIH010000412.1 GCA_030152105.1 Actinomycetes bacterium | reverse complement strand
TGCGATCTCGCGCTCGCGCTCGTCCAGCCCGTGGTCCATCAGCTCGATGGTGTAGGCATCCATGCGCTCGCGGGCTGTCCGCACCGAGGCGCGCAGGTCGGCCAGCCGCTCCTGGAGGTAGCCGCGCCGCCGCTCGAGCTGGTAGAGGCGGGCCTCCGGCCGCAGGTAGCGGAAGAAGGCCAGTCGCATGGAGAACCGGTCCTGCTCCAGCTCATGGCCGTCGGCCGTCTCGAGGAGCTGGTGGAACAGCCGGTTGCCCTTGTCGGTCAACCGGTAGACGTGCTTCTTTCGTGAGGTGAACGGCGAGACCTCGACGTCCAGGGTCCCGTCGGCGGCCAGCCGCTTGAGACACGGGTACAGAGAGCCATAGCTGACTCGCCAGAAGGCCCCGAGCTTGACCGAGAGCTGTTTCTTCAGCTCGTAGCCAGACATCGGTGTCTCCTTGAGCAGCCCAAGCACGGCCAGCTCGAGCACGAAGCACGTCCCCTCTTGCCTGTGGTTCACTACTGCAGATCGAACGATGTATCGGCTCGATGTATCGCCACGATAGGTACGCCAACGCGAGTATGTCAACTCGCGTTGTCAAGCCGTTACCTCCCCGGTGCCGCCGTGAGGGGCCGGGTACACTGGCGCCGAGATGCGGCTGGTCGACTACACCCTGGCCAAGCGGGCGAAGCTCACCGAGCTCCGTGGTGGTCGCCTGTCGCGCGACGACGTCTGCGACGCCCACCCGGAGCTGCTCCGGGCCGCCCGCAACGTCGGCGAGCGGACCCCGACCCCCTGCCCGGTCTGCGAGGCCGAGCCGCTGGTCCACGTCACCTACGTGTTCGGCGACGCCCTGCGCCAGGCCAACGGCCGCGTCTGGCCCCGCACCGGCCTGGCCGACCTGCACCGCTCCATGGACGAGGTGGCCTGCTACGTGGTCGAGGTCTGCACCGCCTGCTACTGGAACCACCTCGCCCAGCGCTACCTGCTGGGCCGCCGCCACGTCGGCTGACCGGTCGAACCCGCCGCAGGAATCGGTTTCTGGCCAAGGGTGCAGTACCATCCTTGCGCTATGGCAGCACCCCCGATCACCCCCACCCGGGCCGCCAGGCACCAACAGCAGGGAAGACCGCAGGTCAAGGAGCGCAAGCAGGCGCCCCCCAGCCGCTCCCGCCTCCGTCGGGTCCTGCGCTGGACGCTATGGCTGGCCGTGCCGGCCGTGGCCATCGCCATGGGCACGGTCGTCGGGCTGATCTACGCCTTCGCCCGCGTCCCCGTGCCGTCCGAGGTCCCGACCGCCCAGACGATCGTGTTCCTCGACGAGACCGGCAGGCACGAGATCGGCACCCTCTCGGCCCAGGAGAACCGCCGGGTCGTCCGCCTGGACAAGATCCCCGAGTCCGCCCGCCGGGCGATGCTGGCCGCCGAGGACCGTGACTTCTACGAGCACGGGGCCATCTCCTGGCGCGGGCTGGCCAGGGCGAGCGCGGCCAACCTGCTGCGCCACCGGATCTCCGAGGGCGGCTCGACCATCACCCAGCAGTACGTGAAGAACGCCTTCCCGGGTGTGGGCCGCGACCGGACCCTGTTCCGGAAGCTCAAGGAGGCCGTGCTCGCGGTCAAGCTGGAGCGCAAGTTCTCCAAGGACCAGATCCTCGAGTTCTACATGAACACGGTGTACTTCGGCCGCGGGGCCTACGGGATCGACGCCGCCGCCCGCACCTACTTCAAGACGAGGGCCGAGTCCCTCGAACCGGCCCAGTCGGCCCTGCTCGCCGGCGCGATCCGCAGCCCCGAGTTCTACAGCAAGCAGGACCACGCGGCCTCGCTCAAGGTGCGGCGCGACTACATCCTCCAGGCCATGGTCGACCGGGGCTGGCTGACGGCCAAGAAGGGGCGCGCGGCCATGGCGTCGAAGCTTGGCGTCGTGTGGAAGGCCAGGCCCCAGGGGATCGCCAACTCCAAGGCACCGTTCTTCCTGGAGAAGGTCCGCCAGTACCTGGTCGCCCGCTACGGCGCCGAGGCGGTCAACCTGGGCGGCCTGCGGGTCCGCACCACCCTGGACATGAAGATGCAGGCCGAGGCCGACCAGACGGTCAAGCGGATCCTGGACAACCCGAAGACGGACCCCAAGGCGGCGCTGGTCTCCATCGACCCCCGGAACGGGGCGGTGCGGGCCATGTACGGCGGCTGGAACTTCAAGACCCGCCAGTTCAACTACGCCACCAACGCCATCCGCCAGGCCGGCTCGACCATGAAGCCGTTCGTGCTCGCCCAGGCGCTGAACGACGGCCTCTCGGTCAACTCGGTGTACCCGGGCCCGGCGCAGCTGATCGTCAACGGCGAGGACTTCAAGAACTACGGCGACACCAACTACGGCCAGATGACCCTGCGGGACGCCACCCGGCTGTCCGTCAACACCATCTACGTGCAGCTCATGCAGCAGGTCAAGCCCGACCGGGTGGCCAAGTTCGCCAAGGCCCACGGCCTGGCGGCCGAGCTCGCCGGCCCGGCCGAGCCCGCACGGGACCCGCGGCCGCTCGAGGACCCGCCAGTGCTCAAGCCGGTGCTGGCCCTGTCGCTTGGCTCCGGGGACGTGACCACCCTCCAGCTCGCCTCGGCCTTCGGGACCTGGGCCAACCGCGGCATCCACCAGGCACCGCACCTGGTCGAGAGGGTGGTCGACGCCAAGGGCCGGGTGCTCGAGCAGCACCCCGGCAACCCCCAGGGCACCCAGGTGATCGCCCAGGTGCACGCCGACACCATGAACATGGTGCTGCGGGGCGCGGTCGAGAACGGCACCGGCCACTCCGCCCGGCTCTTCGGCCGCGAGGTGGCCGGCAAGACTGGGACCACCAGCGACTACACCGACGCCCGGTTCGTCGGCTACACCTCCGACCTGGTCACCTCGGTCTGGCTCGGCTTCGACAACCCGAGGCACAAGCTGGTCGGCGTCCGCGGCCTGGCCGGGGTGTCCGGCGGGTCGCTGCCGGCCCAGATCTGGCACGACTACATGGACCTGGCCACCCGCGACCGGCCCAACGCGCCGTTCGTGCCCCCGGCCGACCTCGGCGGGGTGGTGCTGAACTCGACCACGACGGCCCCGCCGACCACCGTCCCCCAGCCGACCCAGCCCGGGCCGCAGCCGCCTCCGACCCAGCCGTCGCCCACCCAGCCCGGCCAGTCGCTGCCGCCGACCACCCTGACCCTTCCCGGGCCGGGACCCGACCCGACCACTCCGGCCTAGGCAGGCCAGGGGGCATGTGGGCCGCGACCGCGGCGGACGGCACCCAGCGTGGCCCGGCCTGGGCCCGCACCGGGGTCCCTGAGCAGGCTGCGGACGGCACCCGGCGTGGCCCGGCATGGGCCAGGTCCAGGGGCCGGGAGCAGGCCACCGGCAGCACGGCCGACCTGCTGGTGATCGGGCTGTGGCTGCTCACCCGGGCCGTCCTGCTGGTCGTGTCGCTCAACCCGCGGCTGTACTCGGCCGCACTGTTCGGGGACATCCGCTTCTACGGGGCCAAGGTGGAGCGCATGTTCCAGGGGGAGCTGCCCTACCGGGACGTCGCCACCGAGTACCCGCCGGGCAGCGTGCCCTTCACCATCCTGCCCGCCCTGGTGGTCGGCACCGGCGGCGGCTACCGGCTCGCCTTCGCCTGCGAGATGCTGCTGGTCGACGCCGTCGGGCTGTGGGCGGCGACCCGCCTCGGCCGGGTCGTCGACGCCGGCCGCCGCCGCATCCCCCTGGCCTACGTGCTGGCCATGGTGGCCGTGGGGCCGCTGCTGGTGCTGCGCTTCGACCTCGTGCCGGCGGTGTGCGTGCTGGTGGCGGTGGCGATGGCCGCCGAGGGGCGGTTCGGCTGGGCCGCCGCCGCCCTCGGGTACGGCACCGCGGCCAAGATCTTCCCCGGGGTGCTGGCCCCGCTCCTGGTGCTGGGCATGGTGCCGGCGCTCGGGTGGCGGCGGTCGCTGCTGCGGACGGTGCCGCCGTTCCTGGCCGGGTTCGGCCTGACGGTGGTGCCGGCGCTGGCCCTCTCGGTCAGGGGGACGGCCGACTCGGTGCTGTACCACGTGCAGCGGGGGGTGCAGGTCGAGAGCCTGTGGGCCAACCTGATCGGCATCGCCCACCTGTTCGGCCTGCCCGCCC
>JASLIH010000356.1 GCA_030152105.1 Actinomycetes bacterium | reverse complement strand
AAGGGGCAGGTGCAGCTGGGACTCGGTCAGCGCCAGGTTGGAGGGCAACGGCTGGCGCCTACCGGTGGGTCGAAAGCCGATCTGTTCATACAGCCGGCGCGCAGCGGTGTTGTGATCAGCCACCCACAAGACCACCTCGTGGGCCCGGCGGTCGGCCGCCCAGCGCACGACCTGGCCGACGAGGGCCCGGGCCACCCCTCGTCGTCGGTAGCCCGGGTCGACCCACATCGACACAAGATGCATACGTCCAGGAGCATCCGGCTCAGCGAAGACCGCCGCCAAGCCGATGTCGAGGCCGCCCTGGCGGGCGATGAAGTTCGCCGCCGCCGGTCCTCCCTCGGCCCGCTGCCGCCAGACCTCGGCAGGGAACGCCACCTCTGCTTCCAGGGTGCTGGCGAAGGCGTCGGGTGCATCGGCCAGCGCTCGCAGCCGCAGCTGCCGCAGCGCCTCCCAGTCCGCCCCCTGTGCCTGCCGGGCCTCCATGCCACCAGCCTCCCCAGCTCCCGATCCCTTGTCGATCGTGGCCGCGTGGCTCACCGACCGACAAGAGAGGCTACTCAGCTACCGCAGGTCACACGACACGATTCCGCACCGCTCGTTGCGCCGCAGCGCTTCACCGAGGAGGAATCATCCTGTCTGGGCGATGCCGTCGGCTGATATCCGATGTCTCATGGATCGGCCGGTCCGCTGAGCGCGAGGTCGAACGGCGGTGCGCTGCAGTTGGCCGTGGGGCACGGGTGAGCGCAATGGGAGACAGGACCGCACCGGGCGCCGGGGCGGCGAGCGCCGGGACCTCGACCGACCTGGAGCGTTCGGGGTTCGTGCTGGTCTCGCTCATCCTGGTGGCGGCATAGTGTCGTCCCAGGGCCGATGGCGACCCTCTGGCCGGCGGCAGGATCCCGCGGAGTTGCGGGGTCGGGGCCGCGAATGTGACCTGCTGGACCGGCTCCTCGACTCGGTCCGTGCCGGTGAGAGCCGGGTCCTGGTGGTGAGCGGGGAGCCCGGGGTGGGCAAGACGGCCCTGCTGAACTACCTGGTCGAGCAGGCGTCGGGCTGCCGGATGGCGCATGCGGCGGGGGTCGAGTCGGAGATGGAGCTGGTCTACGCCGGGCTGCACCAGCTGCTGACACCGATGCTGGACCGCCTGGAACGGCTCCCGGCTCCACAGGCCAACGCGTTGCGGATGGCGTTCGGCCTGAGCCCGGGGTCTGCGCCGGACCGCTTCCTGGTCGGGCTGGCCGCCCTCAGCCTGCTGGCCGAGGTCGCCGAGGAGCACCCGCTGGTCTGTCTGGTCGATGACGCGCAGTGGCTGGATCAGGCCTCATCCCAGGTCCTTGGATTCGTGGCCCGTCGCCTGGCCGCGGAGTCGGTCGGCATCGTCTTCGCGGCCCGGATTCTGGGCGACGAGCTGGTGGGGTTGCCGGAGCTGGTGGTCGAGGGCCTTCGGGAGGCCGATGCGCGTGCCCTGCTGGACTCGGTGCTCACCGGGCCACTGGATCCGCGGGTCCACGACCGGATCGTGGACGAGGCCGGTGGCAACCCGCTGGCGCTGGTGGAGTTGCCCCGGGGGGTGACGTCGGCGGAGCTGGCGGGTGGGTTCGCCCTTCCCGACGCGATGCCGCTGTCGGGGCGGATCGAGGAGAGCTTCCGGCGGCGGCTTGAGCCGCTTCCGGAGGATAGCCTGCGCCTGCTGCAAGTGGCGGCGGCCGATCCGGTCGGCGATCCGGTGCTGGTGTGGCGGGCGGCCGAGCGGCTCGGGATCGCCACGGAGGCGGCAACGCCGACGGCCGAGGCCGGCCTGGTGGAGTTCGGCGCTCGGGTGCGGTTCCGGCATCCCCTGGTGCGGTCGGCGGTCTACCGGTCGGCATCGCTGCAGGAGCGCCAAGAGGTGCACCGCGCCCTGGCCGAGGCCAGCGACCCGGAGCTCGATCCCGACCGTCGGGCCTGGCACTGGGCACAGGCCGCGCCAGGCCCCGACGAGGACGTCGCGGCCGAGCTGGAGCGCTCGGCCGGCCGGGCGCAGGCCCGCGGCGGGGTCGCCGCCGCGGCCGCCTTCCTGCAGCGCTCGGTTGCGCTGACCGTGGACCGGGAGCGGCGTGCGGAGCGGGCGCTGGCTGCGGCGCAGGCGAGCTTCCAGGCCGGCGCCTTCGCCGCGGCACTCGAGCTGGTGGCCACGGCGGATGCCGGAGCGCTCGACCAGTTCCAACGCGCCAGGGTGGATCTGCTGCGCGCCGACGTCGCCTTCGCCTCGGGTGCCATCAGCGAGGCTCCGCGGTTGCTGCTCAAGGCCGCGAGGCGCCTCGAGCCGGTCGACCTGGAACTCGCGCGCCAGACCTACCTGACCGCATGGTCCGCGGCGTCCGTCGCCGGAGACCTCGGGGGATCGGATGTCGTCCCGGAGATCTGCCGCGCCGTCCAGGCGCTCCCCCCGCGACCGGGAGGCCCGCGTCCACTCGACCTGCTCCTCGACGGGCTTGCCCTGCTGACGACCGATGGTCACGCCGCCGCGACTCCGACGTTGCAGCGAGCGGCAACAGCGCTCCTCGACATCCCGCTGGAGGACGTCCTGCGTTGGGGCTGGGTGGCCCCGGCAGCCAGCAACGCCGTGTGGGACAACGACGGCGCGCGTGCGATCTCGGCGAGACAGGTCCAGCTCGTCCGCGATGCCGGTGCGCTTGCGGGGCTGCCGCTCCACCTCTCCGCGTTGGGCATCGCGAACGCGTGGACCGGCGACTTCGCGGGTGCCGCCTCGAACATCGCTGAGGCCGACAGCGTCGCGGCGGCAACCGGAAGCCGGTTCTTCCCTTGGGCCTTGCTGAGGCTCCGGGCACTCCAAGGGAGGGAAGCCGAGGCCTCCGCGGCGATCGCGAGCGCGATCGAGCAAGCCGCTGGCGGAGAGCTCGGCGCGGCGATCTGGGCGCACTGGGCGGCCGCCGTGCTGTACAACGGCCTCGCCCGCTACGAGGAGGCGATGGCCTCGGCCCGCCAGTCCACCTCGAACACCTTCGAGCTGTGGGTATCCGTATGGGCGCTGCCCGAGCTCGTCGAGGCGGCCGCGCGTGCGGGCGACACGGGGCTTGCCCGCGAGGCGCTGGACCGGCTTGCGGAGACGACGCAGCCCTGTGGCACCGATGACGCTCTCGGTATCGAGGCCCGCTGCCGGGCGCTGCTGAGCGACGGCACGGCCGCCGACGACTTGTATCGTGAAGCGATCGATCGGCTGCGTCGCACCCGGCTCCGTCCGGAGCTCGCCCGGGCGCGGCTGCTCTACGGTGAGTGGCTGCGCCGCGAGGGCCGTCGTGTGCATGCGCGCGAGCAGCTGCGGACCGCCTACGACCTGTGCGTCGCGATCGGCATGGAGGCGTTCGGGGAGCGCGCACGGCGCGAGCTCTTGGCCACCGGCGAGCGGGTGCGCAAGCGCACCGTCGAGACAGATGATGCGCTGACCGCCCAGGAGGCCCTGATTGCGCGGCTGGCCCGCGACGGCCTGTCGAACCCGGAGATCGGCAGCCGGTTGTTCATCAGCGCCCGCACGGTCAAGTACCACCTGGGCAAGGTGTTCACCAAGCTGGATATCAGCTCGCGCGCCCAACTGGACCGGGCCCTGCCCGGCGACCCGGCCAGAGGGACCCGGGGAGCGCTCCCATGACCCAGCCGACCGAGCCGTTCGCTCAGCACCTGAGGCTGGCCGAGCTGGTCACCGCGCTCGTCTTGCGGCGCGGCTTCATGGTCGAGCACGTCATGGAGCTGCTCGCCACGAGCTGACCCTGGTCGGTGCACCATGTCAGGAGCGACTGAGGGGAGCTGATGGCGATGTTCGGAACATCGTGGCGGGTGGGCAGGATCGCCGGAATCGAGATCCGAATCGACAGCTCCTGGGCGGTGATCGCCCTGCTGATCACCTACAGCATGTACCTGCGGGCCTCGGTCCTGTACCCGGAGCTGTCGGGCAGCGGCGCGGTCGCGCTGGGCATCCTGGCGACGGTGCTGTTCTTCGGCTCGGTCCTGGTCCACGAGCTGGCCCACGCCCTTGTCTCCCAGGCCCGGGGGATCCGGGTCCAGGACATCACCCTGTTCTTGTTCGGCGGGGCCACCCGGGCCAGGGTGGACTCCCGCGGCCCGGGCGACGAGTTCCTGATCGCGCTGGTGGGACCGCTCACCAGCGGCCTCCTGGCCGGGCTGTTCGGGATCGTTGCCGGCCTGGGCCGTGACGTTCTGTCCAGACCGCTGGCCGGGACCTTCGGGTATCTCGCCTGGACCAACCTGCTGCTGGCGGTGTTCAACCTGGCCCCCGGGTTCCCGCTGGACGGGGGGCGGCTGCTGCGTTCGGCCATCTGGAAGGCCACCGGCAGCCTGGCCCGGGCGACCCGGGTCGCCTCGGTGGCCGGCCAGATCGTGGGCTGGCTGCTGGTGGCCGCCGGAGTGGCCTGGCTGCTGGCCGGGGACCTGGCCGGCGGGATCTGGTTCGCCTTCATCGGGTGGTTCCTGGTCCAGGCCGCCCGATCCTCCTACCAGGAGCTCCAGCTGCAGCAGTTGCTGCGCGGGGTGGAGGCCGAGGACGTGATGGCCGGCGACCTGCGGCGGATCCCGCCGGAGCTGTCGCTGCAGGACGCCGTGGACGACTACTTCATGCGCTATGACCACAGCGCCTTCCCGGTCGACGAGCAGGGGCGGACGATCGGCCTGCTGACCCTGCGGGGGGTCCGGCGAGTGCCCAGGGAGCAGTGGCCCACCCGCCGGGTGCGGGAGCTCATGGTCCCGCTCGACGACCAGGTCGTGGTGGCTCCCGATGCCCGGATGGACGGCGTGCTCGGCAAGCTCCAGGACGGCGAGGCCGGGCGGGTCCTGGTGGTCCAGGATGGCGAGGTGGTGGGGATCATCACCCCATCGGACCTGACCCGCTGGCTGCGCCGCTGGCGGACCCTCGAAGACAGCGCGCGCTGAGCCGTTCATCTGCGGTCCCTCATCAGCGAGCTCACGCCAGCAGGCGCCGGCCAGCGACTCGCCCCAGCGCCAAGCCGAGGTAGCCCGCCGGGCCGCGACTGGCCAGTCGCGCTGGCCACTGGCGGATGCGAACGCCGGCCGGCGCCAACGACACTTGGCGGGCCGCCGGCACCTGTCGGCACCGCGATCACGACGGGGTTCCGGACGACCGAGGGGCGCCTGTCGGTTGTCTCTGTCCCGACGAGGGGGAACAGCAATGTCGGAGAGCACCACCGCCGGCCCGCGTCCGGCCGAGCCAGGCGCAGCGACCCAGGACCCCACCATCCGTCCCTTCCAGGTCAGCGTCCCCGACCAGGACCTGGCCGATCTGCGCCGGCGGATCGATGCGACCCGCTGGCCCGAGCGCGAGCCGGTCGACGATGACTCCCAGGGCGTGCCACTGGCGACCATGCAGGAGCTCGCCCGCTACTGGGCGACCGAGCACGACTGGCGCAACGTCGAGGCCAAGCTGAACGCGCTGCCGCAGTTCACGACCGAGATCGACGGCCTCGACATCCACTTCCTCCACGTGAAGTCCCGGCACGAGCACGCCCTGCCGCTGATCGTCACCCACGGCTGGCCCGGCTCGATCATCGAGCAGCTGAAGATCATCGGGCCCCTCACCGACCCGACCTCGCACGGCGCCAGCGAGGCGGACGCGTTCGATGTGGTGATCCCCTCGCTGCCGGGGCACGGGTTCTCGGCCAAGCCGACCGCCACCGGCTGGGACCCGGTGCGGATCGCGCGCGCCTGGGTCGTGCTGATGAACCGCCTCGGCTACAGCGAGTTCGTGGCCCAGGGCGGCGACTGGGGCGCGGCCGTGACCCAGGCCATGGGCATCCAGGCGGCTCCGGGGCTGCTCGGCATCCACTCCAACATGCCCGGCACCGCCCCCCCAGAGGTCGTCAAAGGCTTCGAGACCGGCGACCCGCCGCCGTCGGGCCTCTCGGAGGAGGAGCGAACCGCGTACGAGCAGCTGCGCACCTTCTACGCCAAGCACGTGGCCTACGCGAACATCATGGCGACCCGCCCCCAGACGATGTACGGGCTGGCCGACTCGCCGGTCGATCTCGCCGCCTTCATGCTCGACCACGGCGACGGGACCGGTCAGCCCGGCCTGGTCAAGAGGGTCCTCGAGGGGACGCTCCAGAGCGACCTCACGCGAGACGACCTCCTCGACAACATCACGCTCTACTGGCTGACCAACACCGGGGTCTCGGCGGCTCGCCTCTATTGGGAGAACAAGGCGGACTTCTTCGACGCCAAGGCCATCACCATCCCGTTCGCCATCAGCGTGTTCCCCGACGAGCTGTACCAGGCTCCGCGGAGCTGGGCCGAGCGCGCGTACCCGGACAACCTCATCCACTACAACCGGCTCGACCGAGGCGGCCACTTCGCCGCCTGGGAACAGCCGCAGCTGTTCGCCGAAGAGATCCGGGCCGCGTTCCGGTCACTCCGGTAGGTCTTCCGAAAGGAGCTTCTCATGAGCTCAGGTCCCACGCCGGAGGGCCCCGGCTCGGTCTCGGGGGCGCCGAACCTTCCGGAAGGGTTCACCGACACCTTCACCAGCCGCTATGTCGACACCGGTGAGCTGCGCCTGCACGCCGTCACCGGGGGTGACGGCCCGCCGCTGCTGCTGGTCCACGGCTGGCCCCAGACCTGGTACCAGTACCGCATGGTGATGCCCGCCCTGGCCCGCGACTTCCAGGTCGTCGCGGTCGACCAGCGCGGCATCGGGCTGTCGGACAAACCCGAGGACGGCTACGACACCGGCACCATCGCGGGTGACCTGGTCGCGCTCATGGAGACCCTCGGCCACCGGCGCTTCGCCCTGGTCGGCTTCGACACCGGGATGCCGATCGCCTATGCCCTGGCCGCGGACCACCCCGATCGGCTGGAGCGCCTGGTTGTCGGGGAGGCCCCGCTACCAGGCGTGACGCCCTCACCGCCCCTGCTCCTGCCCCCGCCACTCAACGCCCGGCTCTGGCACCTCACCTTCAACCAGCTCCCCGCCGAGGTGAACGAGGAGCTCGTCAGGGGACGGGAAGCCATCTTCTTCGGCGCGGAATACGACGCCTCGGCCGGGACCAACAAGCTGCCCGACGCCACGGTCAGCTACTACATCGACCTCCTCGCCGCCGACCCCCAAGCCCTGCACGGCAGCTTCCAGGTGTATCGCGCGTTCCCCACCACCATCGCCCAGAACGAGCAGCGCAAGGCCCGGCGGCTGAGCTTGCCGGTGCTGGCCATCGGCGGGGCGGAAAGCTCCGGTGCCATGGTCGCGGACACGATGCAGCTGGTCGCCGACAACGTGCAGAGCCTGGTCATCGCCGACTGCGGCCACTGGGTGGCCGAGCAGGCGCCAGAGGAGCTGCTGGCCGCCCTGACCGCGTTCCTGGCCCCCTACCGCATTGGAGCTCCCGCATGACCGCCACTGCCCAGCCCTCCGCGCAACCTGGCCTGCAGCCCACGGTCGTGCTGGTGCACGGAGCCTTCGCCGACGCCTCAAGCTGGAACGGCGTCATCGAGCGGCTCCAGCAGCAAGGCTGCACCGTCGTCGCCCCGGCCAACCCCCTGCGCGGCGTGGCCACCGATTCCGCCTACCTGGCCAGCGTGGTCAACCAGCTCGACGGCCCCGTGCTGCTGGTCGGCCACTCCTACGGCGGCGCGGTGATCACCAACGCCGCCGCCACCGGCGTCGTCGGCCTGGTCTTTGTCGCCGCCTTCGCCCCCGACGAAGGCGAACGCCTGGGAGACGTCGAGGCAAGCTCCAAGGACAGCGTCCTCAACTCGGCCCTGGTCCAGCGCCAGTACCCGACAGGCCAGGGCACCGAGACGGCGACAGAGTTCGCCATCGACCCCGCCCTGTTCCGCGAGGCGTTCGCCGCCGACCTGCCCACCGAGCAGACCGCGGTGATGGCCGCCACCCAGCGGCCCGTCGCCGCCTCGGCCTTCACCGATGTGTCCGGCCCGCCCGCCTGGAAGATGCTCCCGTCCTGGGCGGTCGTCGCCACCGGCGACAAGGCCGCCGGCAGCGACGTCGTCCGCTCCATGGCCCAGCGGGCGGGCGCCGACATCCTCGAGGTCGAGGGCTCCCACGTGATCATGGTCTCCCAGCCGCAGGTGGTGGCCGACCTGATCCTGAAGGCGGTCCATGCCGTCAGTTGAGCCGATGCACCTCCTCCCCGACCAGGAGACGGCGATGAGCACGAACCCACCGGCGACGACCGGATCGTTCGGCCCCCTGAAGCAGGTCGACGCCGGCGTCTTGGATGTTGGCTACGCCGAGGCCGGCCCGGCCGGCGGTCCCGTGGTGCTGCTGCTGCACGGCTGGCCCTACGACATCCACAGCTACGTCGAGGTCACGCCGATGCTGGCGGCGGCGGGCTACCGGGTCGTCGTGCCGCACCTGCGGGGCTACGGCACGACACGGTTCCGCTCAGGCGAGACGTTCCGAAACGGCCAGCAGTCGGCGCTCGCGGTCGACGCCGTCGCGTTGATGGATGCGCTCGAGATCGAGCAGGCGATCATCGCGGGTTTCGATTGGGGGGCGCGGGCCGCCAACGTCATCGCAGCGCTGTGGCCCGAGCGCTGCCAGGCCATGGTGTCGGTGAGTGGGTATCTGATCGGCAGCCCTGAAGCCAACAAGCTGCCGTTGCCGCCAGCGGCCGAGCTCCAATGGTGGTACCAATACTATTTCGCCACTGAGCGTGGCCGGGCCGGCTACGACAAATATCGAAATGATTTTGCAAGGCTCATCTGGCAGCTAGCTTCTCCAAACTGGGATTTCGACGACGCGACGTTCGATCGCAGCGCGGCATCGTTGGACAACCCGGATCATGTCAGCATCGTGATCCATAATTACCGCTGGCGGCTGGGATTGGCTGAAGGCGAGCCAGAATTGGATGATCTGGAGAAGCGGCTTGCCGGCGGTCCGGTCATCACCGTGCCCACGATCACCCTTGAAGGTGATGCCAACGGTGCCCCGCACCCGGACAGCAGCTCCTATGCCAACAAGTTCTCGGGCAAGTATGCGCATCGGATCATCGGGGGTGGTGTCGGGCACAACCTGCCCCAGGAGGCGCCCCAGGCCTTCGCCGAGGCCGTCGTCGAGGTCGATGGCTACTGAAGGAGCGCCAGATGGACCAGGAGGCAACCCCATGGAGGACCGTCCTCAGGAGCGCCGACCGGCTGTTCCGCACCACCACCCACCCGGCGGCGGTCCAGTTGCCGGTTGAAGGGTCGTTGCCGTCCCTGGGCGGCGCGACCGAGTGGCTCAACTCGCCGCCACTGACGCCCGCCGGGCTGCGCGGCAGCGTCGTGCTGGTCGACTTCTGGACCTACACCTGCATCAACTGGCTGCGCACCCTGCCCTACCTGCGCGCCTGGGCCGACAAGTACCGCGATCAGGGGCTGGTGGTGCTCGGGGTGCACACCCCGGAGTTCGACGTCGAGCACGACCTCGAAAACGTCCGCCGAGCCGTCAAGGACCTGGGGGTCGACTACCCGGTCGCGGTCGACAACGACTACGCCATCTGGACCGCGTTCGACAACCACTACTGGCCGGCGCTGTACCTCGTCGACGCCCAGGGCCAGATCCGCCACCATCAGTTCGGCGAGGGCGGCTACCAGCAGTCCGAGATGATCGCGCAGCAGCTGCTCGTGGAGGCCGGTGCCGAGGTGATCAGCCAGGACCTGGTGGTGGTCGACCCTGATGGGGTGGAGGTGGCCGCCGACTGGGACAGCTTGTGGTCGCCGGAGAACTACCTCGGATACGCGCGCACCGAGCACTTCGCCTCTCCCGATGGCGCGGTGTTGGACACCCCGCAGGTCTATGCCGTCCCGGGACGGTTGCGGCTCAACCAGTGGGCCCTTGCTGGTGCCTGGACGGTCAAGCGCCCGGCCATCGTGCTGAATGCCCCTGATGGGGGGATCGTCTACCGGTTCCACGCCCGCGACCTGCACCTGGTCATGGGACCGCCGGCACGGGGGACTCCGGTACGGTTCCGGGTGCTGCTGGACGGGCAGCCGCCGGGGGCCGCCCACGGCACCGATGTCGACGAGGCGGGCGGCGGGACGGTCACCCACCCGCGGCTGTATCAGCTGATTCGCCAGCCCGGCCCCATCACCGAGCGCACCTTCCAGATCACCTTCCTGGACCCCGGCGTCCAGGCCTACGCCTTCACGTTCGGCTAGGAGGGTTTGGCGAAACGAAAGGAGACCTGTGCCGTGCGGCTGAACACTGCGCCGTGATTGCCGGATTACGCATGGTTCACGCACCGAGGGGTTGAAGGAGGAAGGGTCATGGCAGGCCATTCATAGGACCAAACGTCACGGTGTAGGACTGCCGCAACGGGCCATCACGCGAATGGCCGGCGAGGAGGAATCATGGGGAAGGCGAAGCGCCTGGGAATCCTTGGCGCGGTCATCGCGGTCATGGCCCTGGTGGTCGGAGCTGTCAGCCCAGCTCTGGGATCGAGTCAGGGGGCTGCGTCGACCTCATCCGACAAGCAGCAGACAATCCGCGTGATTGCTAGGTTCACCGAGTTTGACGCCAACATCGACGTCGGCGCGCCGGGCTTCAGCCTTGGTGACGAGGTCGTGTTCTCGGGCAACCTCCTCCGGAACGGCCAGCAGGTGGGTCGGATCGGTGTGGTCTGCACCTTTGTGTCCACGGCCAACGCGGACAGGGTCGAGGCCCAGTGCCCCACGACCTCCATCCTTCCCGGTGGACAGATCACCACCCAGGGCACGATCGTCAACCGGTCGCTGAACTTCACGCTGCCGATCACCGGTGGATCGGGCCGGTATCAGGGCGCAGGCGGACAAGTGGTCTCTCGCGACATCTCGACGCCGACCCAGCCCCAGGTCGAGCTGACGTTCCACCTGCAGTTCTGACAGCTTCGTTGGTCAGGCGCTGCGGGCAGGTCTGGGGCGGTACCCCCTACCTCCTCGACAGGCAGGCCCAGCGTGCTGACGGCCGCGATCGGCCGGGCACGCTGGGCTTGGCTACATCAGCGAACCAGCCGCATGGTCAGCGGGTACCGGTAGGCCTGGCCCTGGC
>JASLIH010000344.1 GCA_030152105.1 Actinomycetes bacterium | reverse complement strand
GAACGGGACGACGTCCAGGCGCGTTCCAGGACGGATCAGGTCGGGGTCGGCACCGACGACCTGGCGGTTCGCTCGATAGACCTGTTGCCAGTATCGGTGGATGGTCGCCGCCGACCGCTCCGCCGGCACCAGGTTGGCGGCGGCGATGTCCCACAACGTGTCGCCCGCCTCGACCGTATGGTCGCGTGCCTCGGCGCGGTACCCCGGCGCCGTGTGGGACGGCCCGCCGTTCAGCGAGGGCGGCAATGGAGCTGTCTTGGACGGCCCACCCCCCAGCCAGGGCGGCAGTGGCGCCGCTGACCGGCGGGGGATGGGCCGCGCTTCGACCGGGTCCTTCTCGTCCACTGGCAAGTGGAGCCGTGCCGACCCGAGGCGGACGGGAGCCAGATCCCCCGGGATCACTGGCCCGCCGGGTCGGCAGCACGCCGACGAGGCGACCACCGCCTGGCAGGAACCGCTGGACCGATGACCGAGCGACGGGTCCGGAACCGCCACGGTGACCTGGACAAGCAGCGCGCTGCCAACGAGGAGGTCGACCAGGCGCCGGACCACGGCCGGGGCAAACACGAACGTGGTCCGCCGAGCCAGGCGGCCCGTCAACCCGGGTAGCGTGGCGAGCGACCGCAGCGCCAGGACGAGCAGGAGGTAGCCCACGAACGCCTCGGCGAGCAAGGCCATCAAGGCGAGCGTGGACAGGATCGGGTCGGCCCCCGGGTCACCGAGGCCCTGCAGCGTGCGGGCCAGCGCCGTCGGCGAGCCCACCTCGCCCACGAGCAGCCGCTCGACCAGCAGCAGGCCGGCCGCGACCCCACTGACTCGTCCCGGCTCCCGCCACCACGGCCCAAGCCATCCCGGCCCCGATCCACTCACTCGTCAACCGCTCCCATACATTCGAAAACGACCATTGACATAGATTTGCCTCTGTTTCCTATCAGTAGGCGGGAGCGGCGGCAACGGGGCCTGCCGAGGTTGTGGAGAACCCGCCCGGCCAACTAGGCTGCCGCGTATGCACGAACCGGAGGAATCGGACGAGCCAACCTCGCCGGCGATGCGTCGCGTGTTCGAAGAGCTCGAGGCGGAGTTCGAGGCCGGCCTGCGCCGTGAGGCCGACCAGGAGTCCATGGCCGCCGCTCGCGCCGAGCTCGGCGCGACCGTGCTGTGGGAACAACTGGCTCGCCGCGTCGGCAGCGAGACGGTCGTGCTCGCCGGCCCACAAGCCTTTCGCGGCACCGTCGTGGCCAGCTATCCGGAGTTCCTCGTGCTGCGCGGCGCCGACGGGGCCGAGCACCTGATCCGCCACGGTACGGCGGTCTCGGTCGCCCTGGCCCCCGAGCCACCGTCGCTCCGGCCGACGCCCGCCGCGACCACGCGCCGCTACCAGTTCGCCCTGGCCCTCCGCGAGCTCGCCCGACGTCGGGAGCCCATCAGAGTGCTAGTCGCCGACGGCACCAGCTGCGACGGCACGATCGAAGCAGTTGGTAGCGACTACCTCGAGGTCGCCGAGCATGACCTGGGTGAGGCGCGACGCCGTGGGGCGGTGCGGGCACGCAGGTTCATCGGCTTCGCCGCGGTCGTCGCCGTCACGCTTCCTCAGGAGCGCCGATGAGCGGGTGCTTGCGTGCCCAGTCGGCCGTCTGCTCGTGCATTCGCTCGATGTACGTCTCGAGCTGGAGCCGGTCCACACGCCAGACCCCTCGCCCGCCCAGCTTGACCGCTGGGAGCTCACCGCTGCGGACCAGCGCATAGACCTGGGCGACCCGGACGTTGAGGATCGTGGCCACGTCCTCCAGCGTGTAGAACCTGGGCTCGACGCCGGGCGTGGGCATGGGGTCCTCCTGGTCGCGATGCTCTCCCAGGTCGCCGGCCGGCTCCGGCCGCGTGCGACCGCTCTTCCTTGAGTTATCCACAATATCAGAACTCCTGTTTGCCTCCAAATGCCTCCGGATACATCCTGGTGGCGTGGTTATCGTCCTGACCAGGGAGGCTAACGTGTCGCTAATCACACCCTTGATCGGATACGCCCGGATCAGGCATCTTCTGCGGACGCTGCTCCATCCCCCACGGAGCGTCGACTCTGTCCAGCCTGAACCCGCAGCCGCCACCGGCGGCCCCAGCCCACCGCCTGCGCGCGGCCACCTGGATGAATGGCCGCACGGCGCTCGGCGCCTGCCTCGTCCTGCTCGCGGTCCTGGCCGGCGCACTGTTCCTGGACCGCTCCCAACGGCTGGCTCCGGTGTACGCGGCCGCCCATGACCTGCCCGCCGGCACAACTCTGAAGGACGGGGATCTCATGGTTGTCCGGGTCCGCCTTCCGGCCACAGCGCTCCGGCACTACCTCCAGCCGAGCCCCGATCGGCAGGTGTCCGGCCGAGTCCTGTCCGCACCCGTGCGGCGCGAGACGCTCGTTCCGGCGGGGGTTGTCCTCGCCTCCAGCCGGGATGCCGGCCTGGTGGAGCTACCGATCCAGGTCGACCCGGGCGACATGGCGCAGGGGCTTCGGCCCGGCGACAGCGTGCAGGTGCTGGCCGCCTATACCGAAGGCGCCCGCCGGGGCCGGGCGGTCGTGCTGCTGCCATCCGCCGAGGTCGTCCAGGTCCTGCAGGATCCCGCCGGGCTCGCCGGCACGGGTCAGGAACGGGGGGTCCAGCTGCGCATGCCCAGCGACCGTGCGCCGATCGTGGTCGCCGCCGTCGCCACCGCCAGGATCTTCGTGGTCAAGACCCCAGGCCCGGCCACCGAGCCAGCCGCCACGGACCCTTCGGTAGTCCCACCGGCCGGGCCGGAACCGGCTCCACCTGGGCCGGACCCGGCTCGATCCGTCCCCGGTGCTTCCGACCCCGGTGTTCCCGGCTCGACTGGGCCAAACCCGGCTCAGCCGGAACCCACCTATCCGTCACCTGGCGAGGCGGTGGGCACGTGAAGGTGCGGCTGGTGACCGCAGGGGTTGGAGCGGCGTGGGAGGCGGCGCTGGTGCAGGCCTGCCAGGCCGGGCAGGTTGGGGCTCAGGTGCTGCACCGGTGCTACGACCTGGGTGACCTGCTCGCCGTGGCGGCCGCTGGGCAGGCTGAGGTGGCGGTTGTCGCCGCTGGGACCCGCTGGCTGGACCGGGACGCGCTGGCCCGGCTGGCCGCGGCGGGGCTTGCCGTGGTCGGGGTGGCCGCGGCTGGCGACGAGGACAGCGAGCGTCGCCTCCGCCAGCTCGGGCTCCTGCATGTCGCCTTCGACGCCGACCCGCCGGACGCGCTGGTGGACCGGGCCCGTGCCGCGCTGGCCGCCGAGCCCGGCCCCGACGACGAGCCGCCGGTACCCGGGGAAGCCCCGGGCCTGTCGCAGCCCGACGAGGCGGAGGTCCAACCCGACGGCGATAGGCGGCGGACCCTGGCGGCCGTCTGGGGACCGAAGGGCGGTCCGGGCCGCACGACAGTCGCCGTCAACCTCGCCTTCGAGGCGGCCGCTGTGGGCGGAGAGGTCCTGCTGGTCGACGCGGACACCTACGGAGGCGCTGTCGCCCACGCCAACATGCAACTACACCATAGGTAACTCGACCTGGACGGTGGGGCGTGGCCGGTACCGGCACAACCATCCTGCCGCTTTCACTAAACTGCCTCGGATGGCGACCAGCCCTGCCGGTAGCCGTTCGGTGACGAAGACCCGATCGCCGCTCGGCGGTAGACGTGACCTATTAACGAAGAATGTCTTTTGCTCTAATGGTGCAGCAAATCCTCGCCTGCATGAGTAGCCGCAAAGGAGGAGACGGTGGCCGACTATGAGGTCTACCAGGCACGAGCCGACGAGCAGCGTGCTCTGGATCTCGCCGCGACGACCTCGCCATTCATGATCGAGGTCCGATTCATCGGCGGGCTGACCCAGCGCCAGCAGGACGCGTTCGCCGCCGCCGCCGACCGCTGGGTTCGCGTCATCGTCGGCGACCTACCGGAAATGCTAGTCGGCGACGAGGTCATCGACGATGTCGTGATCTCGGCCCAGGGCCGCCCAATCGACGGCCCCGGAACCATCCTTGGTCAGGCTGGCCCGCGCCGGCTTCGGCCACCAGAGGCCGGAGCCGCGGCATTCCTTCCCGCGACGGGCTCGATGTCCTTCGACACCGCCGACCTGGAAAGGATGGAGGCCAACGGCACATTGAACGACGTCATCACCCACGAGATGGGCCATGTGCTCGGCGTCGGCTCCATCTGGGACGACAAGGGGCTGCTCAAGGACGCCGGCACCGACAACCCTGTCTTCACCGGTGCCGG
>JASLIH010000245.1 GCA_030152105.1 Actinomycetes bacterium | reverse complement strand
GTGGTTTGCCTCCGAGGACTATCGGAACTTCTACTGGGTCTCATCGCCCGACGCGAAGCACTCGCGGAACCTCGCCGCCCACCCGGCGGTTGCGATTGCGATCTTCGACTCCTCGGTCCCGGTCGGCGGCGCGCAGGCCGTGTACATGAAGGGCGTGGCCAAGCAGCTCACGGGCGCCGAGCTCGAACAGGGTCTGGAGGTCTTTGACCGCGTGTCTCGACGGGACATCGGTCGCGCGTTCGGGCTGGACGATGTGCAGGGATCGGCCTTGTTCCGGCTCTATCGCGCGACGGTCTCCGAGCACTGGGTGCTGATCCCGGGCCGGGATCCAGACCGTGGCTCGGGGGTCGACCGCAGCGAGCGCGTGTCGCTCGAGTAAGCAGAGGCGGAGCAAGGCCCATCGCAAGCAGCCTAGGACGGCCGACGAGCAGGAGCGTCGAGGCGTGGCTGAGCTGGTGGCTACCAGGTCGGTGGAGATGACGCGGTGGAGGCGGCCGGTGTCGGCGTGAGGCGGCGCAGCATGTCGGGGGCGAGCCGGGCCAGCGGCACCCCCACGGCCAGGACGGCAAGGGCTTCGGCGGCGCCCACCACCAGCAGGGCGTCACGCTGCCCGACGGGCGTGATCGTGAGGTATTGCAGCAGTGACGGCACACGGAGTCCGAACACGGCCGGCATCGGAACCGCCGGTTCTGGCTGGACAGGAGCGGTCACGACCGGTACGAACAAACCGCAGCTCGGAGCCCCTTGGCGGTCAGGAGCACGGCTGATGAAGTACGGAGGCGGCGGGTTCGAATCCCACCTCCTCCGCCTTCCCGTGATAGCGACCGGGGATCGCTGGGTACCTGGGACCAGTGGTTGAACCAAGACGCTTCGGAGGAGGTTCCGGAATGGATATGGAGGGGTTCCGCGACAAGGCGGACGACGCCATCACCAAGGGTGAGGAAGAGGTCGACGAGCGGACCGGTGACCGCTTCGACGAGCAGACCGACCGGGCGGCCGACGAGGTTCGGGAGCGTGGCGAGGGGATCCTCGGCGACCAGCAGGGGGACGAGCCGCAGCAGTAATTCGGGTCGTCAGGTCGCGGAGGGTTGAAGCCGGCCTTCATGGGGTGGCGAGAGCTCACCCCATGAAGGCAGCGGTTTCGCGACCGTCCGCCGGAGGTCGTCCGGGTCGTTGAGGTGGACAGGCGAGCACGCTGCTCCACTCGTTCCGGCGGCACCTGGAGGCGGAGAACCGCTCACTCACAGCTGACGCACGGTCCCCTCCCCACCAGGAAGAGAAATTCGAGCCTGGCAAACGTCCGCGCTTTGTACGAGGGTTGGCAACGCCGAGGCACATCTTGCGCTCCCTGTCCTAGCACGTGCAGAGTCGGTGTCGTGTCCGCGTTTCGGGTGGTCCGTCTCGTCGCCGGCAACGCCCGAGTGGTCGCGGCCAACCCGCAGCTTCGCCGGGTGCTCGTCGCGTGGGGCGTGGGAATCGCCGGCGAGTGGGCGTTCCTGGTGGTGCTGTCGGTCACCGCGTACGAGCGGGGCGGCGCGGCGGCGGTCGGGATCGTGGGCGCGGCACGGGTGGTGCCGGCGGCGCTGGCGGCCCCGCTCGGGTCGACGCTCATCGACCGGCTGCCCCGGGCCCGGGTGCTGGTGGCCGTTGAGCTGGCCTGGGCGGCGCTGGTCGGCTTGGTTCCGCTGGCCCTGCTGGCCGACTCACTGGTCCCGCTCTACCTCGTGGTCGGCGTCTCCTCGGTGGTCTCCTCGGTGTTCCGCCCGGCGGTGAGCGCGCTTATCCCGCAGGTGGTCGAGCGGCCGGAGGAGCTGACCGCCGCGAACTCGCTCTACAGCACGCTCGAGGCGCTCGGCACCCTGCTCGGGCCGCTGCTCGCCGGCATCCTCATCGAGACGCTGCCCACATCGGCGGTCTATGCCGTGACCGCGGTCGTCGTCGCGCTGCCGGCGATCCTGGTGGTCCGGATCCGCACGACCGCGAAGGCACCGGCCCGGGAACCCGCCCAGCTGCTCAGGCGGCTGCTGGAGCCGCTCTCCGGCTTTTCCACGCTCTTCGGCAACCGCTCGGTCGGCTCGGTGGTGACCGTCTTCGTGGCGCAGTGCGTCATGCGCGGTCTGCTGAATGTCTACGTGATCGTCGCAGCCGTCGGGGTGCTCGGGGTCGGCCGGGCCGGCGCCGGCCCGCTGTTCGCCGCGCTCGGGGTCGGCGGGCTGCTCGGCGCGCTCCTGGCGCTGGCCACCAGCACGTCCCGCCGGCTCGCGGCGCCGTTCGTCGTCGGGATGACGATGTGGGGGCTGCCGGTACTGGTGGCCGCGCTGGTCCCCAAACCGTTGGTGGCCTGGCTCGCGCTAATGGTGGTCGGCGTCGGGAACGCGGTCGCCGACGTCAACGGCTTCACCGTGATGCACCGGCTCATCCCGGATCATCGGCTCGGCCGGGCCTTCGGGGCATTCTGGGGATCGGCCATGGCCGGGGTGGCCGTCGGGTCGATCGCGGCCGCCCCGCTCATCGACGGCGTCGGCCTGCTCGCCGCGATGGGTGGCAGCGGCGTGGTCATGGCGCTGGTCCCGTGGCTGCTCTGGCCCCGGCTGCGGCATGTGGACACCGAAGTCGCGGTCGACGAGGGCCGGATCGCCCTGCTCCGCAGCCTGCCGCTGTTCGCGCCGCTGTCCCGGTTCTCGCTCGAGCACATCGCTCGGCGGGCGGCCACGGTCGCCGTCGACCCGGGCGGCGTTGTGGTGCGTCAGGGCGAGCCGGGCGACCTGTTCTACGTTGTCGAGTCTGGCGAGCTGTCGGTGCAGATGGACAGCGCCGAGCGCACCCGGCTGGCGGCCGGCGCCGGCTTCGGCGAGATCGCCCTGCTGCACCGCATCTCCCGCACCGCCACCGTGGTCGCGATCAGCCCCGCCCGGCTGCTCGGGATCGACGCCGAGACGTTCATCGCCGCGGTCACCAGCAATCCCGGCGCGGAATGTGCCGCCCGGTCCCTCGCCGAAGAGCGGCTCGCCGAAGCGCACCAGCCTGCGTCGGGCGAACCCCGCCCTCAGCAAGGCGCGCGCAAGAGCACCTGACCAGCCGATCTTGGGAGCACAAGAACCTGCGTGGGCCGGGCCGGTCACTGTGGCTGGCCTTGGGTGTTGCAGGGCAGCGGGTCGTTCTGGCCCAGCGCGTCGCGGGCCTGGTCGATGAGCTCGAGGATCTGTCGCATGGCGACCGGGCGCAGCTCGCTGACGCCCGGCCGGTAGGGGTTGTCCAGGATCGAGAGCAGCAGCAGGGTGGCGACCATGACGGCGACCAACGAGCCCATCAGCAGGCCCTGGGTGCCCGTCCGCTCCCCGCTGTCGGCGAAGAACAGCATGTAGACCACGATGACCGCGGCGATGAAGTACAGCACCCGCCAGAGGGCGGCGGGAATGACGCCCTCGGAGGCGTGGACGCGGTCGCGCCGGGCCTCCTCGCGGGTGGAGGTCTGGTCGAGCCACCTGTCGTAAGCGGACTGGTCGGTAGCGGTCGTCGGCTGCACGCCCTTCATGGTCCTGAACATGGCGAGGCCCCAGGGGTTGACCGCGCCGGTCTCAGCGCGGGTCTGCATACGCGGCCACTCCTGGCCCACGACCGAGCGTCCGTAGCAGATCAGCTCCCCGCTGAGCTGCCGGCCGGCGGCGGGGGCAGGACCTGGGCCGTCTCGAACTGCTGGACCACCACCAGCGCCTCGGTCTCGGCCCCCGTCTTGGACTCGTCGTAGCTGCTGAAGGCCAGGAACACGATGAACCCGAGCAGCACAGA
>JASLIH010000461.1 GCA_030152105.1 Actinomycetes bacterium | reverse complement strand
GCTGACTGGTATCGAGGTGCCGGAGTGGATGGCGCGCGGGCTGTGCGCGCAGACCGATCCTGAGGCCTTCTTCCCCGAGAAGGGTGCATCGAACCGGGCCGCCAAGAGCGTGTGCGCGCGGTGCGAGGTTCGCAGCGAGTGCCTGGCGTACGCGCTGGCTCGTGACGAGCGGTTCGGCATCTGGGGCGGCGAGTCCGAGCGTAAGCGGCGAGTCCTGAAGCAAGAGCTGAAGGCGGCCCGGACGGTGGCAGGCGGTGACCTGCGTTGAGCACAGTGGTACGCACACCGGAGATGCCCCCGGCGGCGGGCGGGCAGGGCAAGCCGCCCGCCGTGGAGCGGCTACGGTCGGCGGCTGCAGAGGCATCGCAGGTGCGGGCGTTGTCCACGCACCCCGACGTGGTGGCGCTGCGGGTGGAGTCGGTGCGCACGCAGGTTGACCGGTGCATGTGGGTCGGGATCGTGCTGGGTCTGGCCTTCACGATGGTCAACGTCCAGGCGTTCGCGGCTCAGGGCGCGGTGTTGTGGTCGTTGCCGTGGCTGGCGGCGTGGCTGCTGGACCCGATGGTGTCGCTGGTGCTGATCGCGGTGCTGCGCGCCGAGCAGATCACCGCGCGGTATCAGGTGAGCGACCACACGCGGTGGATCGGCCGCACGAAGCGGTTCGCGTTCGCGGCGACGTACGCGATGAACACGTGGCACTCGTTTGCGGTGCGGGATGTGGCGGGGGTCGTGCTGCACTCGGTGCCGCCGCTGCTGGTGTTCTGCGCGGCCGAGACCGCGCCAGTGCTGCGGGACCGGCTGACCGAAGCCGTATTGCGGGCCGAACGCGCGGCCGCCCTGGAAGCCCCGGAGGGGGCATCTCACAGCCTCGCCCCCACGACCCCGGCCGCCGAGCTGCCCGCCGCGCCCGAGGCCGCTGACAAGGCCGTTGACGGCGGGGCCGCATCGACTGGACAGCCGAGGGCCACGCGGACGTCAAGAGCCCGCAGGAAGCCGTCCAAGGCATCCAGGCCGGCCCGCAAGCTGCTCGCTGACTTCGTCGCTGACGCACTGGCGGCGGCCGGGCCGGACCTGACGACCGAGGCGGTGACTCCGGCGTGGGCACGGCAGGTCACCGGCTGCTCGACCGGGCTCTCGGTCAAGGTCGCCGCTGCCGTCCGCGCCGGGCTGGCCACCGCTCCGGAGACGACCACCCAGACGACCACCGACATGACGATCGGCACGACCACCCAGACGAGCACCGACGACGCTGCCGAGGCGGGCGAGCTGGCTCGCTCGGCGGCGGCCTGACCACGGGAGGCACGGCTATGACTGACACGGACAACGTGCACAACATCCCCGACTACCACAGCGCTGCTGCGCAGAGCGGCGAGGACCAGGCGCAGGGCATCGTCTTCGTCCCGGCCGAGCGGATCGACAACCCATCCGACTCGGCCGCGCCGACGAACGCGGACGGTGTCGACGGCGTGGAGGTGGTCGAGGGCGAGATCTTGACCGAGGAGGAGTCGGCCGAGCTGGACCGGCGACTGGCGAACCGCAGCGCGCTGGTGCGCCGCGCGGTGACGGGTACGCAGCTCGCGACGCGTGCGGTGATGACGGTCGGCACGCACGACCGGACGAAGACTGCCGGGAAGGTGGTGCTCCGTGAGTCGTTCACGGTCGTACAGGGCGTGGAGTCGTGGGCCAAGCGGGCCTGGGATGCCTCGACCATGGGTGTGTACCGGCGCCAGATCAAGGCGGCTGAGGCGGTCGGTGACCGCGAGGAGCTGAAGGAGTGGACCGACCGCAAGGAGATGGCCACCGAACGGCGACACCGCCGCCTGATGGACCTGCCCAAGCTCGCCTGGGGCGTCCTCAAGGTCAGCGTGGCAATGACGATCGGGGTGCCGTTCCTGGTGCTCGTGCTGGCCATCTTGGTCAAGGCGACCGGGAACGGGTCGTTCAAGGGCGTGTGGCTGGGCTTCTTCGCCCTGATCGGGTTCCTGATCGCCGCTGGGGCGTTCGTGTGGGCCGTGTTCTCGGTCGGAGCGCCGTTCCTGCTGGTGCTGGCCGCGTGGCGCGAGGGCAAGCGCCGAGCCGAGCCCCCGGCCTGGCTGGTCACCACCGATGACCCGTGGGATGCGGTGATCGATGAGACCACGATCGCCCAGGCGCTCGACGCGCTGCGGATCGCCGCCATCACGCAGTACCTGAAGCAGGGTCTGCTGCTGCAGTTCATCACCCCTGCCCGGGTGGACGGTCGCGGTACGCATGCGGTGATGCGGCTGCCGGCGGGTGTGACGGCGGAAAAGATCGCGCGCCGCCGCGGGGACCTGGCCACAGGTTTGCACCGGGCCGCCAAGGAGGTCTGGCCGACCACCGGCAGCGAGGCCGGGATTCTGGATCTGTGGATCGCTGACAAGGGCGCACTCGCCGAAGGTGCAGGCGACTACCCGCTCATCGGCAGCGGGCTGGTGGATGTGTTCAAGGGTGTCCCGGCCGGGAAGACGCTGCGCGGTGACGCCCGGCTCGCGCCGAT
>JASLIH010000190.1 GCA_030152105.1 Actinomycetes bacterium | reverse complement strand
GCTCGACCTGGGCCCTGACCACCGGGCTGACCTTGGGCGAGCCGTTGACCACGCGGGAGACGGTGGCCCTGGAGACCCCGGCCAGGGCCGCCACCTGCTCCAGCGTGGGCGGGCTGGTCAACGGCTGCTCCCCCCGTTGGGAGGTGGGAGGCCGTCCAGGCCGCCGCGGGCGATCGCGTCGCGGTACCAGATGGCGCTGTCCTTGGGCAGCCGGCGCTGGGTCGGGAAGTCCACGTAGACGATGCCGAACCGCTTGGAGTAGCCCTCGGCCCACTCGAAGTTGTCCAGCAGCGACCAGACGAAGTAGCCGCGCAGGTCGACCCCGCGCTGGATGGCCCGGTGGGCGGCCCGCAGGTGCCCGTCCAGGAACCGGATCCGTGCCTGGTCGGGGACCCGGCCATGGGTGTCGGGGCGGTCGTCGAAGGCGGCCCCGTTCTCGGTCACGTACAGCGGCAGCGACGGGTAGTCGGTGTGCAGCCGCAGCAGTAGCTCGTCCAGGCCCGACGGGTCGATCTCCCAGCCCAGGTCGGTCCGGGGCCGGTCGCTGGCCACGAACTCGACGTCCCCGGCGGCGACCCAGGGCGTCGGCGGCCCCCCGAGCCGCGGCCGCTCGGGCCGGGCGGCCACCACCCAGCGCCGGTAGTAGTTGACCCCGAGCAGGTCGAGGGGCACGGCGATGGCGGCAAGGTCGTCGTCGCTGGCCCGGTCGAGACCGCCGAGGCCGCCCAGGTCCTGGAGCACGTCGCCCGGGTAGCGGCCGCGGAGCAGCGGGTCGAGGAACAGCCGGTTGTAGACGCCGTCGATGCGACGGGCGGCGTCGGCGTCGGCCGGGCCGTCCGACACCGGGGTGACCGGGTCGAGGTTGAGGTTGATGCCGAGCCGGGGCCGGGCGTCGAGCGCCCGCAGCGCCCGGGTGGCCAGGCCGTGGGCGACCAGCAGGTGGTGGGCGGCCCGCACGGCGGTGGCCGGGTCCTGCACCCCGGGAGCGTGGATGCCGGCGGCGTGGCCGAGGAAGGCCGCGCACCACGGCTCGTTCAGGGTCGTCCAGTTGGCCACCCGGTCGTGGAGGGCCCCGTAGACGGCGGCCGCGTAGTCGGCGAAGCGGCCGGCGGTCTCGCGGCTGGCCCAGCCTCCCCGGTCCTGGAGCGCCTGGGGGAGGTCCCAGTGGTACAGGGTGATCCAGGGCTCGACGCCCCGCTCCAGCAGACTGTCGGCCAGCCGCCGGTAGAAGTCGAGGCCCTCGGGGTTGACCGGCCCACGCCCCTCGGGCTGGACCCGCGGCCAGGCGACCGAGAACCGGTAGGCGCCCAGCCCGAGGTCGGCCATCAGGGCCGCGTCCTGGCGGTACCGGTGGTAGTGGTCGGCCGCCACCTCCCCGGTGTCCCCCCCGGCGACCCGCCCCGGCACCCTCGCGAACGTGTCCCAGATCGAGGGCCCCCGCCCGCCCTTCCTCGCCGCCCCCTCCACCTGGTAGGCGGAGGTCGCCGCCCCCCACACGAACCCAGCCGGAAACCGCGTTGCCCCGGTCATCCCCGATCTCCTCTCCGGACCGTGAGAGCGCTCTCTCAACCAGGAAGAGAATGGACTCGATGTCGCTGGAAGGTCAAGGGGGAGCGTTTGCAGTGCTAAGGTTCAGAAATGACGACGCAGCGGCGGATGGTCGCCTCCGGATCGCCGTACGAGCCGGTGATCGGCTTCAGCCGGGCCGTCCGGGTGGGTGACCGGGTGCTGGTCGCCGGCACCGCCCCCGTCTGGCCGGACGGCTCCTGCGACCCCGACCCGGAGGCCCAGGCGGCCCGCTGCCTCGAGATCATCCTGGCCGCCCTGGCCGAGGCCGGCGCCGGTCCCGAGCACGTGGTCCGCACCCGCATGTACCTGCTCGACCCGACCGACTGGGAGGCCGTCGGCCGCGCTCACGGGGCCGTGTTCGCCGACGTCCGGCCGGCGTCCACCATGGTCGTGGTGGCCGCCCTGCTGGACCCCCGCTGGCGGGTCGAGATCGAGGCCGAGGCCCTCCTCGCCTAGGCCTGGGCCAGCAGGCCGAGCAGGAGCTCGTTGAAGCGGTCGTGTCTCTACCTGTTGGCGCGCAGGTAGGTGACGAGGTCGTCGTAGGACCCGGGCTCGGCGGCGAAGCGGGCGTAGTCGCGGGCCAGGTCGAACCAGGGCGGGGTGCTGGGGCGGATCTCGTTGAGACCACGGGTGAAGTCGGTCAGGGCGATCGGGCATGAGCTGTTGCTGACGATCGAGGCCTCGAGGGCGGCCGCGGCCGCCGACTCACACAGCTGGGCCAGGTCGGCGGCCGAGTACTTGCCGGTGCGGGCGGCCAGGGCGTGGACGTCCAGGTCCTCGGCCAGCGGGCGGCCGTCGAGCACGGCCCCGATGATGGCCTCGCGGGCCTGGAGGTCGGGGGGCAGCACCAGCAGGCGGTGGTCGAGCAGGCCGGGCCGACGCAGCAGGGCGTCGACGTCCCAGGGGTGCTCGGTGGCGGCGACCACGAACACCTCCTCGTGCTCCTCGCTGGCGCTGTAGAGCTCGGCCACCAGCTGGTCGACGACCCCCCGCCCGATCGAGTGGCGGCGTCCGGCCCGGCGGGGGCCGATGGCGTCGAGCTGGTCCAGGTAGAGCAGGCAGGGCCCGCTGGCCCGGGCCGTCTCGAAGATCTCGTGGACGCTGCGGCGGCTGTAGCCGAGCCACATGTCGACCACGTGGGCCAGGTCGATCCGGAGGAAGCCGGCCCGCAGCTCCCCGGCCAGGGCCCGGGCCAGGAACGTCTTGCCGCAGCCGGGCGGCCCGTACATCAGCAGGCCGCCGCGCAGCGACCGGCCGAACAGCCGCCGCATCTGCGGGTCGCGCAGCGGGGACAGGAAGGCGGTGGACAGCCAGCGCTTGATCGCCGGCATGCCGCCGACGTCGTCCAGGGTGGTCCTCGGCTCCTCGACCTCACCAAGGACCCACTGGTCGAGCGTCGCCGCCCGGTGCTGGGGCTCGGCCGGGGCGGCGGGGAACGGGGCCGTTCCGGCGAACGAGGCCGCGGGGAGGGCGGCGGTGGCCCGGTCGGCCAGCTCGACGGCCTCGCGCTGGCCGGGGTCGACGGCGAGCACGGCCGAGCTGTGCTCCAGCGACTCGGCCGGCCGGCCCGCTTCCAGCAGCAAGGTCGCGACGTGCAGGCGCAGGGCCAGGTTGTCGGGCACGGCCTCGACCGCCGCCCGTAGACCGGCAAGCAGCTCAGGGTCGACCGGCATGGCGGCAACAGTATGGCAAGACCGCCCCCCTGATGCCCAAACGTCCGGATCGGCCGGAGGCCCGGGCAGCGGCGAAATGGTGATTACAGTATTACGATGTGGTGACCCACTCGGGAGGAGGCGACATGAGCTCCATCCAGTTCGTCGACGCGTTGCTGGCCGATGCCGACCGCGACCAGCGGGCCGACCCCGGCCCGTCCGACGAGGAGGCGCTCGACGCCTACTCCAAGGTGGTCTCCGGTGTCGCCGAGCGCGTGATCGGCTCGGTGGCCAGCCTGCGGATCAGCCGCCGGCTGTCCGGGGGGCGCCAGGCGCAGGGCTCCGGCTCGGCGGCGGCGATCACCCCGGACGGCTTCCTGGTCACCTCGGCCCACGTGGTCGAGGGGGCCGACAAGGGCCGGGCGTCGATGGCCGACGGCCGCGAGCTGCGGTTCGAGGTCGTCGGCCGCGACGCGCTGTCCGACCTGGCGGTGATCCGGGCGAGCGGGGCCGACCTGGAGCCGGTGTCCCTGGGGAACGCCGACCGGCTCCGGGTCGGCCAGCTCGTGGTGGCCGTCGGCAACCCGATGGGGCTGGCCGGCTCGGTCACCGCCGGGGTGGTCAGCGCGCTCGGCCGCTCCTTCCCGACCAGCGACGGCCGGGCCAGCCGGCTGGTCGAGAACGTCATCCAGACCGACGCCGCCCTCAACCCGGGCAACTCCGGCGGCGCCCTGGTCGACGGGCGCGGCCGCATGGTCGGGGTCAACACCGCCGTGGCCGGGATCGGCCTCGGCCTGGCCGTGCCGGTCAACGCGACCACCCGGCGGATCATCGCCGCCCTGATGCGCGACGGCCGCTTCCGCCGGGCCTTCATCGGCATCGCCGGCGGGAGCCGCCCGCTCCCCCCGCGGGTCGCCCAGGTGCTCGACCGCACCGCCGGGGTCGAGGTCGTCCAGGTCGTCGACGGCAGCCCCGCCGCCCGGGCCGGGCTGCGCAACGAGGACCTGATCATCGACCTCGACGGCGCTCCCGTCGCCGACGCCGGCGACCTCCAGCGCCTGATGGTGGGCGAGCGCATCGGCCGCCCCCTCCCCGTCCGGGCCTTCCGCGGCGGCGAGCTGCTCGAGCTGAC
>JASLIH010000162.1 GCA_030152105.1 Actinomycetes bacterium | reverse complement strand
GCGCCATCGTCGGCGTGCTCCGCGCCACACAGGACACCGAGTTCGCGCCGCAGCCCGGCGTGGCCGAGGTCGAGCAGCTCGCCACCGATGGCCAGACGCGGCCCTGCGTCGAGGTGACGCTCGCCGGTGAGTTCGACGATCTCAGCCCGGCGGTCGGGACCGCGATCTACCGCCTGGCCCAGGAGTCCATCACCAACGCTCGACGGCACGCCCGCCACGCGACCCAAGTCACCGTCGCCGTCACAGGCGATCCCGAGCGGGTACGGCTGACCATCGACGACGACGGCTCCCCGGCGCTGGCGGCCGCGCCCCAGCGGGCTACGGCCTGGTGGGCATGCGGGAACGCGCTTCACTGCTCGGCGGCACCTTCCACGCAGGCCCCATCGCCGAGCGGGGCTGGCGGGTAGAGGCGGTCCTGCCCCGAACCGGGACGCCACGATGAGCATCAGGGTCCTCATCGCCGACGACCAGCCCATCGTGCGCAGCGGCCTCACGATGCTGCTCGACGCCCAACCCGACATCGACGTGGTCGGCACGGCCGCCGACGGGCGCGAGGCAGTCCGCCTGGCGCTCCAGCTGCGCCCCGACGTCGGCCTGTTCGACACCCGAATGCCGCTGATGGACGGCATCGAAGCCACCCGACGTCTCGCCGGCCCCGACGTCACCGACCCCCTGCCGATCGTGGTCATCACCACCTTCGACCTCGACGAGTATGTCCACGGGGCGCTCAAGGCCGGCGCCCGCGGGTTCCTGCTCAAGGACGCCGGACCCGCCCTGCTGACCCAGGCCATCCACGCCGCCGCCGACGGAGACGCACTGATCGCACCCAGCGTGACCGTCCGGCTGCTCGCAGCGTTCGCCCACGCACAGACCTCACCACCGAGGCAGCCGATAGAACCGCTCACCGCCCGCGAGGAGGAAATTCTCGTGCCTGTAGCCCAAGGCCGCACCAACAACGAGATCGCCAGCGAGCTTTACATCACCCCGAGCACCGTCAAGGCCCACCTCGCCAGCCTCATGCGAAAACTCGGCGCCCGAAACCGCGTCGAGGTCGCCATGTGGGCCCACGAGACCGGCCGCATTTGACGTCGCAAAGGCCCCCGCCGCCGTCGGAACGGCAGCATGACGTAGGCTCACCCATCGTCGAGGTCCTCGGGGTCAGGAGAGGTAGAAGTCCTCTGATCCTCGGGGACCTCGACCTGTCTCAGCGCGCAGCTGGCACCCGGCGAGTCACGCCCCGCCCACAGTCAACGGCGAAGAGCCACAAATCCGGTCGGCAAGGATCCAGCGACCTACTCGTCGAGGATCTTGTCCGCCTTCCGGTCGATCCGCTCCTTGTCCTTCTTCGATAGGTTGCCGGCCTTCTGCTGCTGGGCGGCACGCGCCTTCGCGTTGCGGGCGTGGGCGTCATCCGGCATCGGATAGTTCCCAGATTCCCGCTTGGCTTCCTTCGTCCGTGCCTTCTCGGGCAGTCCAAAGTCCTTGCTATCGAGCTTCTCGCGCTTGTCAGCGTCCAGATCTGCCATTGTCTCTCCCTTCTGATCTGACCAGGGAATTTGCCCGTGAGGGGTGCGATAAACCTTGCAGGCAGGCAGGCCTACGAATCGAAGAAGTCTTCGGGACACGTCGACGAGTTCGAGCTGCGCCGCGTGCGTGGACGACTCGTTCGGCGCCAAGGCGGTCGCAACCCGCAACCATTAGCCAGCTCGGCCCGCACCCTCCACCCGTACTTCTGTGATGGCCGTACTTTCGTACGGGTTGGTCTCCTTCGTCCGGCTTACCGTCCTCGCCATAACCAGCAAAGACGGCAGGTTCGGGGCCCTCGCGGTGTCAGCAGCACGCGGGTCCAGGAGGGAGTTGACCCCTTGGACGAGCAGCCAAAGAGGAGGCCACTCAAGCGTGTGGCCTATCGGCCCCGTGAGGTGGCCGAGATGGTCGGCATGTCGGAGTCCGGTGTCCGCAACCTGATCAAGCGCGGGACGCTCCGCGCGGTCCAGTTGGACGGACGCTGGCTCATTCCGGCTGCCGTCATCGAGGACAAACTCGGCGTCTCGCTCGATGCCAGGTCCGCCTCCGACGCTCCGTCGATTCGCCCTATGACCGGCCAGCCACCGCCAGGAGGTGACCTGGATGTGGCGTGACCGCGACCGCTATCCCGAGCACAACTACGTCCCGGACACCTTCTGGCTTGTGATCGCGGTGCTGTTGTTCGCCGCCTGTGGACTGGTGTCGCTGATCGGCCAGGTCGCCGCCATCCTCTTCGGCGACCGCCAGCACCTGCCGGTCCGGCTGGTCGATATGCTCGGGGTCCTCCTCCGGTTGCCCGGCACCTGGGACGACCCCGCCCAGGCCTGGCCACCCTCCTCCCAACCGCTGCTGCCCGGGCCGGTGGGCATGTACGCCGCCGCCATCCTCACCTTCTGGCTCCCCGCGCTGGCCTACGGGCTGCTGATCCGGCTCGTCTCCCCCCGAGCCCGCCGCAGACGACGGGAGCGGGGAGCGCGATGGGCGAGCTGGTGGCAGCTACGCCGTCTGCTGGTGCTGGGCCCGCGGCGGGGGCGGATCATCCTCGGCCGCCGCGACCGCATCAGAGACCGCCTCCTCGGCCGCCTCTACCTGGCCGTCGAACAATGCCACTCGGTGCTGGCCTTCGGG
>JASLIH010000157.1 GCA_030152105.1 Actinomycetes bacterium | reverse complement strand
CCCGAGGAAGGCGGCGGCGATGCTGTCCAGCACCAGGACGTCGCTGCGCGATTGCCGCAGCACTGCCGGGCCAGCCAGGGTGGGCAGGGGGAAGGGGCGCTCGGGGAAGGAGACGAAGCGGACGGCGGCGCCGCAGTCCGGGGCCAGCTCGGCCATGCGGCGGTGGTAGCGGTAGCCGCCGGTCAGGCGGCCGGGGTCACCGAGTGTGACCAGGGAGACGGTGAGGGTCATGTGCGCCTGGCCACGGCCAGGGCGGCGGTGAGGGTGTCGACCACCGGCACGCCGGTCGCCTCGAGCGCGTCCCGGTGGTGGGAGCCCCCGTCGTACAGCACGCAGCGGGCGCCGACCGCCCGGGCCGCCGCCAGGTCGTCGAGCGAGTCGCCGACCAGCAGCGCCGCCGGGGCGGCAACCTCCAGCGCGGCCAGGTGCTCCACCAGGTGCCCGGTCTTGGCCTCGCCCCCCGGCACCCGCAGGCCGTCCACGCGGACGAAGAAGCGGCCAATCCCGAGGCGCTCGACCAGCGGCACCAGGGCCTGGTGGCGCCACATCGACAGCAGCGACTGGCTGAGGCCGGCCGCCTCGGCCGCCGCCAGCGCCGCCACGGCGTCGGGGGCCAGCTCGAGCCGCTCCACCCAGGCGCCGTAGCTCACGTGGTAGGCCTCGTCGAGGGCCCGCCACTCGGCCGGCTCGATGGGCCGGCCGGCCACCACCTCGTAGAACCGCTGGACCGGCCTGGTGTAATGACTGCGGTAGGTGTCGGAGTCGATCGGGCGGAGGCGCAGCACCCCGAGCGCGTCGTTGATAGCCGCCACCACCGCGGCATGGTCGTCGAACAAGGTGCCGTTCCAGTCCCACACCACGTGGCGGACGCCATCACGCTGGCTCATGCGGGTCAGTGTAGGGCGGGAACCGGCGCTGCCGGCTACCGGCCGGCCACCCCCCGGGCGAGCGTCACCGCCTCGGGGACACTCATCGTCAGGCCCTCCTCCCAGGCCCGCCGGGCCGCGTCCTCGCTGAGGTGGGCACCGGCCTCGGCCACCGGGTCTCCCTCGAGCATCCCGCCGAAGCCGGGGGTGGGGCCGCCGCCGGCCCGGTCGCGGTGGGACTTGGAGACAGCGGCCATCCGGATGGCGTCCTCGTGACGGCCCTCCCAGGTCAGCAGGAACGCCAGGTCCAGGAAGGTGAGGGCGATCCCGGTGGCGTCGTCGGCCTCGCGGAACAGGTCAAGGGCCTCGAGGGCGGTGGCCCGGGCGTCGTCCGGGCGTCCGGCGCGCCCGTGGGCGAACGCCAGCCAGATCAGGCCGAAGGCGAGGTTGAGGCGGTCGCCGAGCCGGCGCCAGATCGCCGTGACCTCCTCGATCCTGGCCACCACGAGGTCCCAGGCGCCGGCCATCGCGTCCCGGACCACCAGCATCACCTGGGCCCTGGCCACCCCGGCCTCGTCCCCGACCTGACGGAACAGCTCGAGGCTCTCGTCCAGGAGGCGGGCGGCGGCCTCGACGTCCTGCTCGGCGGCGACGACGAACGCCTGGTTGTACAGGGCCTCGGCGAGGCGGGCGGGGTCGCCGAGCCCGCGTGCGATCGCCAGGGCCTCGCCGTACAGGGCACGGGAGGCCTCCCGGTCGCTCCACCAGGCGATCCCACCCGCTCCCGCCAGGGCCTTCGCCCTGGCCGCGGTTGGCCCCTGCCCCGACGGCATGGCCAGGACCTCCTCGAGCCACCGCCGGCCCTCGGCCAGGTGCCCGCGCTGCTGCCAGAACCGCCACAGGCCGCCGGCGGCCGACTGGGCCCGTCCGGCGTCGCCGGTCTCGATGGCCCAGCGGAGGGCGGCGCGGATGTTGGCGTGCTCCTGGTCGCAGCGGTCCAGCCATTCGCCCTGGTCTTTGCCGGTCAGGTAGGGTTCGGCCTCCTCGGCCAGGTCGAGGAAGTGCTCGGCGTGGCGCCGGCGGACCGGCTCGAGCTCGCCGGTGTCCTCGAGCTGCTCGAGCCCGAACTCCCGGATTGTCTCCAGCATCGAGAACCGCGCCGGGCGCCCAGGCGGCTCGACCCTGCGGATCAGCGACTTGTCCACCAGCGAGGTCAGCCCGTCGAGGGCGTCAACCCCCAGTCCATCGGGGTCGCACACCGCCTCGGCCGACTCGAAGGTCCAGCCGCCGGTGAAGATCGACAGGCGCGCGAACAGGCGCCGGTCGACCGGGTCGAGCAGGTCGTAGCTCCAGGCGATGGCGGCCCGCAGGGTCCGCTGGCGCTCGGGCAGGCTCCGCGACCCCGAGGTGAGGATCGACAGCCGCCGCTTGAGTCGGGACAGGATCTGCTCGGGCGTCAGCACCTTGGTCCGCGTGGCGGCGAGCTCGATCGCCAGGGGCAGGCCGTCCAGCCGGGCGGTGATCTCGGCCACCACCGGGGCGTTCTGCTCGGTCAGCGCGAACCGGGGACTGGCCGCCCTGGCCCGCTCGGTGAACAGCCGCACCGCCTCGACCCCGGTGAGCGCGGACAGGTCGAGGGGGAGCCGTCCCGGGTCGGGGACGTGGAGCGGCGGGACGGCGTACTCCTGCTCGCCCCGGAGCGACAGCACGACCCGGGAGGTGACCATCGTCCGCAGCCTCGGGGCGGCCGTGAGCAGCTCCTCGATCACCGGGCCGGCCTCGGCCACCTGCTCGAAGTTGTCGACCACCTGGAGGAGCTCACGGTTGCGGAGATGGTCCTTGACCTCGTCGAGGATGGGCCGCCCGGCCGACTCCGGGACCCCGAGGGCGTTGGCCACCGCCGCCGGGACCAGGGCGGGGTCGGTCACCGGGGCCAGGTCGACGAAGCAGGAGCCGTCCCGGTACTGGGGGAGCAGGTCGGCGGCGACCCGGAGGGCCAGCCGGGACTTCCCGGACCCTCCCGGCCCGGTGAGGGTGAGCAGGCGGGTCTGGCCGAGGAGCCGCTCCACCTCGGTGATCTCCTCCTCCCGGCCCACGAACGAGGTGAGCTGCGGCGGGAGGTTGCTCGGCCGGGCGTCGAGGGTCCGGGGCGGCGGGAAGTCCGACTCGAGCCCGGCGACGACCAGCTGGTGGAGGCGCTCGGGGTCGGTGAGGCCCCGCAGGTGGTGCAGCCCCAGGTCGCGGAGGGAGGCGCCCTCGGGGAGCGTGTGCTCGACGAGCCCGCGGGTGGCGTCGGACACGATCACCTGGCCGCCGTGGGCCGCGTCGGCGATCCGGGCCGCACGGTGCACGTCGATGCCGACGTAGTCGTCCCCGCCGAGGGTCCCTTCCCCGGTGTGGACGCCCATCCGGACCCGCAGCGGCGGGCCGGGCGACCAGTCGTGGGAGGCGAGGCCCCGCTGGGCGGCGGCCGCCGCCCGGACGGCCGCCACTGGGCTGCGGAAGGCGACGAAGATCGCGTCCCCGTGGGTGCTGACCTCGACCCCGCCGCCGTCGGCGACGGCTCGCCGGACGATCGCCGCATGCTCGTCCAGGACCGCCGCATACCGGGCACCGAGTGTCTGGAGTAGACCGGTGGAGCCCTCGATGTCGGTGAACAGGAAGGTCACGGTCCCGGTCGGCAGCTCGGTCATCCGCTGACTCTATGCTGCCTGTCATCGATCGAGCACTCGACCTCGAGGAGGACAACGATGCTGCTGGAGGACAAGAAGGCCGTGGTCTATGGAGGGGCCGGGTCGGTGGGTCGCGCCGTGGCCCGCGCCTTCGCCCGCGAGGGCGCGAGCGTCTTTCTCGCCGGCCGCACCCGGGCCACCCTCGACGAGGTGGCCCGTGAGATCGCCGGCTCCGGAGGAGCGGTCGAGACGGCAAAGGTCGACGCGCTCGACCAGCGGGCCGTCGACGAGCACGCCGACGCCGTGGCCGCCAAGGCCGGAGGCATCGACGTGTCCTTCAACGCCATCGGCCACGGAGATGTCCACGGCGCGCCGCTGCTCGAGATGTCGTTCGAGGACTTCGCCCGGCCGATCACGACGGCCATGCGGTCGCAGTTCCTGACCACCAGGGCGGCCGCGCGGCACATGACCAGGCAGGGGTCGGGCGTGGTCATGGCGATCACGGCGGCCACCGCCCGCCTGGCCATCCCCGAGGTCGGCGGGACCGGCGTCACCTTCGACGCCATCGAGAGCCAGTGCCGCCAGTGGGCGTGCGAGCTGGGCAGGCACGGCGTCCGGGTCGTCTGGCTGCAGACGACCGGCCTTCCCGAGGCCCTCGCCGACATCGACCTGTTCCCCGGCTACGGCACCGGGTCCGGCGACGGCATGACGCGAGCCGAGCTGATCGCCTGGATGCGGGGAAGCAGCCAGCTGGACCGGTTGACGTCGCTGGCCGAGGTTGGCAACGCGGCCGCCTTCATGGCCTCCGACCACGCCAGCGCCATGACCGCGACCGCCGCCAACCTCACCTGCGGCCAGGTCCCGGCGAGGTGACCGTGCCCATGGCCTCGGTCACAGCCGTCGCGAGCAGGGCCACGGCCTCCTCGACCTGGCCATCGGCGAGGTTGCCGTAGCCGAGCACGAGGCCGGGGCCGAGGGCATCGTCGCCGACCCGGTAGGTGTCCAGGTTGGCGACCCGCATGCCGCCGGCCGCGGCCCGGGCGACCACCACGGCAGAGTCCACCGTGCTGTCGAGGAGCACCAGCAGGTGCAGCCCGGCGGCCACGCCCAGGACGCGGGCGCCGGGAAGGCGCTCGCCCAGGGCCCGGACCAGCCGGTCGCGGCGCAGGCGGTAGCGCTTGCGGGCGGCGCGTAGGTGGCGGTCGTAGGCGCCGGCCTGGAGGAAGGCGGCGAAGGTGAGCTGGTCGAGGGTTGCCGGCCAGGTCAGGGGTCCGGTCGTGGCCCGCAGCGGCCCGGTCCAGGCCGGCGGTGTCACCATCCAGCCGATGCCCAGGGCCGGCGAGAGCGTCTTGGACAGCGACCCGAGCAGCACCACCCGGGACGGGTCGGTGCCCTGCATGGTCCCGACCGGCCGGCGGTCATAGCGGAACTCGGCGTCGTAGTCGTCCTCAAGGATCAGCCCGTCGACCCGGCGGGCCCAGCTGAGCAGGGCGCCGCGGCGTTCCGCCGAGAGCACCACACCGGTCGGGAACTGGTGGGTCGGGCTGACGATTGCGGCGCGCACCGCGGGGTCGGCGTCGAGGTCGCCGACCCGCAGCCCGTGGCGGTCGACCCTGGTCGGCGCGATCCGCAGCCCGGCGGTGGCGGCGGCCGCGCGCAGCCGGTGCCAGCCCGGGTCTTCGACCGCGACGGCGCCGATGCCGGCCGCTCGCAGGGCCTGACAGACGCGGCCGGTCGCGTCCGTCACGCCGTGGCACACCGTCAGGTGGGCAGGGTCGGCCTGGGCACCCCGTACCCGCGTCAGGTACCCCGCCAGGAGGTGGCGGAGCTGGGGATGGCCGGCGGGGTCGGGGTACCCGAGCTCGGCATAGGGCAGGGCGGAGGCGACCGAGCGCAGGGCCGAGACCCAGCGTCCCAGCGGGAAGGCGCGCAGGTCGGGCAGCCCGGGGGCCAGGTCGATCCGCGGCACCCAGCCCGCCGGGGCCTCGGGTGGCGGGTGGCCGGCGGCCACCCCGCCGAGGAGTCGCACACGGGTCGCGGAGCCGACCCGGGCGTCGAGGTAGCCCTCGGCAGCGAGCTGGGCGTAGGCCTCGGTCACGACCCAGCGTGAGCAGCCGAGGTCTTCGGCAAGGGTGCGGCTGGGCGGCAGGGCGCTGCCGGCGGGGAGGCGGCCGTCGCGGATCGCCTCGCGCAGGGCACTCGACAGTCGGGCGTGCAGTGGCCCGTGCCGGTCGCCCAGCTCCAGGAGCGCGTCCCAGGCGAGATTGGTCTGGAATCGTTCCATCAGATCGGACTGTACTTCCATACCAATGGCTGGACTAGCCTGGTGGCGTTCCCGGCCCGCGCAAGCTGAAAGGAGCAATCACCATGCGGCAGCGGCAGCTGAGCGACGGCAGGGTCAGCATCCAGGTGAGCCAGCTCTGCCTGGGCACGATGTACTTCGGCTACCGGACCGACGAGCCGACCTCCTTCGCCATCCTGGACCGCTTCGTGGAGGCGGGTGGCACCTTCCTCGACACGGCCAACAACTACGGCCAGTGGCACGGCGACGCCGGGGAGAGTGAGCGGGTCATCGGCCGCTGGCGGCGGTCCCGAGGCGTGACCGACGAGGTCGTCGTCGCCACCAAGGTGGGCGCACGGACCCTGGTCGCCGGCGACCCGAGCCCCGAGCACTGGCAGGGCCTTGGCGCCAAGACGATCCGGGAGGACGCTGAGACCAGCCTGCGCCAGCTCGGCGTCGAGCGGCTGGACCTCTACTACGCCCACATCGACGACCGCGCCACCCCGCTGGAGGAGACTGTCGACGCGCTGGCCGAGCTGGCCGAGCGCGGCACGGTGGGCCTGCTCGGGGCCAGCAACCACGCCACCTGGCGGATCGAGCGGGCACGGGCGATCGCCCGGGCCGGCGGCCGCCCCGCCTACCAGTGCGTGCAGCAGGAGCACAGCTACCTGCTGGCACAGCCAGACCCGGGGCAGCTCAACCTGGTCACCGAGGAGCTGATCGACTACGCCACCGCCGAGGACCTGACCCTGCTGGCCTACTCACCGCTGCTCAAGGGGGTCTACGCCCGTCCTGGTGAGGCACCGCCGGACGGCTATGCCCATCCCAGCAACCAGGTACGGCTAGCGGTCCTGGGCGAGCTGGCGGCCGAGCTGGGGGCGACCCCGGCCCAGGTGGTACTGGCCTGGCTCATGCAGGGCCAGCCGCCAATGATCCCGGTCGTTGGCGCCAGCACTGTTGCCCAGCTGGATGAGCTGCTCGGCGCCGTGGACCTGCACCTGGACGACGACGTGCGGGCCCGCCTGGACGCCGCCGGCCGCCACCTTCGTGACGGCGAGGAGGTTGCGCCGTGAGCCAGGCCCTGACCCCGGCCGGCGCGACCGCACCTGGCACCCGACGGTGTGGCACCGTGTCGGGGTGACCTTCATGGTCGTCACCCCGAAGCGAGACGGCGGTCGTGCCCATGTCCCAGCGCTCCACCCGCCCGCGGCCGGCCAGTATCCGGCCCGGGTTGGGGCTGCTGGTGGTCGTGGTCGCGGTCGCGGTGAACCTGCGGCCGGCCATCACCGCCGTGCCGCCGGTGCTGGACGCCATCCAGACCGACCTCGGGCTGTCGGCCACCGGGGCCGGGCTCCTCACCGCCCTGCCGGTGCTCTGCATGGGGGTGTTCGCCCCGGTCGGGGCGGCCCTGGCACGGCGGGTCGGGCGGGAGGCGGCCGTGTCCTGCGCGCTCATCCTGGTCGTCGGCGGCACCCTGGTCCGGGGCGTCGACGACTCGGCGGTGGTGCTGTACGGCGGGACCCTGCTCGCCGGGATCGGGATCGCGATCGGCGGGGCGCTGCTCCCCGGGGTGGTGAAGGCCTGGTTCCCGTCCCGCCCGGGCGCGGTCACCGGCCTCTACACCGCCGGCCTGGTCGCCGGGGCGATGCTCGCCTCCGTGGCCACCGTGCCCCTGATGGACGCGCTGGGCGTCGGCTGGCCGCCCGCGATCGCCGCCTGGGCGCTGCTGGCGCTGGCCGCGCTGGCCGCCTGGGTGCCGGTGACCCGGCGGCTGCGGGTCGCGGCCGACCCGGCCCCGGGGCGGGCCCGGCTTCCCTGGGGCAGCGCCGTCGCCTGGCGGGTCACCCTCTACATGGGACTCCAGTCGCTGCTCTACTACGCCGCCCTCACCTGGCTGGCGCCGCTGTATGTGGACGCCGGGTGGAGCGCCGGCCGGGCCGGGCTGCTGCTCGGGCTCTTCAGCTTCACCCAGATCTTCTCGGCCCTGGCCGTCCCCGCCCTGGCCGACCGCACCGGCGACCACCGGCCGTGGCTGGCCCTGTGCGTCGGCACGGCCACGGTCATGCTGGCCGCCTTCGGCCTGGCCCCGACCGCCGCCCCGTGGCTGTGGGCGGCCCTCCTCGGCCTTGGCGTCGGCGGGATGTTCGCCCTCGCCCTCACCCTGCTGGTCAAGCTGGCCCCGACCCCGGCGGAGGCGGCCAGCCTGTCCGGCATGGCCCTGCTGGTCGGCTACCTGCTGGCCGCCACCGGCCCGGTCCTGGCCGGCGCGCTGTATGACGCGGCCGGGTCCTACCGCGTCCCGTTCCTGGCCCTGGCCGGGATCGGTGTCGCCACCCTGGCCATCGGCGTGTCGGTCCCCCCGGCGGCCACGACCTCCCGGGAGTCCTGGAACCCAGGGGTGGCCGAGCCGGTGCCGATCAGCGAAGCTCAGCCTGCAACGCCGGAGCGTCAGGGCAGGGAGGTGCCGAGGTCATGGACGTCTGGTTGGTAGCCGGCGGCGGCGTCGAGCAACGACCTGCCGAAGAGCTCGACATGCTGATCGCCCTGCAGGAGGGGATCGTGTGGGTGGACATCCCCACCTGTGACGAGGAGAGCGTCCGGGTGCTCACCGAGGTGTTCGGGTTCCACCGGCTGGCCGTCCAGGACTGCGTGGAGCGCAGCCAGGTCCCCAAGCTCCACGCCTACTCCGACCACGTGTTCATCATCCTGCACGCCCCCGAGCGCGGCCGGGGCGGCACCGTCCACTACGTCGAGCTCGACCAGTTCGTCGGGCCCGGGTTCCTGGTCACCGTGCACGGGCCGCTCGACCCGGCGGTCCCTCCTGAGGCCGCCCTTCGCGAGACCAGCGCGGTGCGCAAGCGGGTGGAGTCGGGCCGGTTGCGTGTGTCCTCGTCGTTCGAGCTGTCGTACGCGATCGTCTCCGCCGTGGCCCGCCACCAGGAGTCCTTCGTGGCGACCCTCGCCCAGGAGGCGGGGCTCCTGGAGCAGCGGCTGATGCGCGACGAGATCTCCGACCCCGAGGAGTTCCTCGAGGAGCTGTTCCGCGCCCGGCACGAGCTGCTCGTGGTCCGGACGATGGCCACCCTGAGCCGGGAGATCTACGGTCGCATGGTGGCCCTGGAACGCTTCGTCCCCGGGGCGTCCCAGGCGCTGGTGGCGGACCTGGCCGACCAGTTCGCGCGGGTCAGTGGCATGGCCGACGGGCAAAAGGAGTTCCTGTACGGCGTGATCGAGTTCTACCAGGCCCGGACCGACACCAAGATGACGATCGCCGCCGAGCGACTGGCGGTGATCGCCGCCGTCACCCTGCCCATCACCGCGCTGTCGTCGGTCTACGGGATGAACCTGATCGTCAACGACCACACCGACGTCCCCCACCTCGCCGTGGTGCTGGCGGTGATGGTCGCCATGTCGTTGATCCTGCTCCGATGGACCAAACGCCAAGGATGGTGGTAACCCATGATCGACGGCGCCCACGCGATCCTCTACAGCGACGACCCCGACGCCACCCGGGCGGTGCTGGCCAAGGTGCTGGGGACCCGGTCGGTCGACGCCGGCGGCGGCTGGCTGATCTTCGCGCTGCCCCCGGCCGAGATCGCCGTCCACCCGGCCGAGCAGGGCGGCCGGGCCGAGCTCTACCTGATGACCGACGACGTCGCCGCCACCGTGGCCACCCTCCAGGCCGAGGGGATCGAGGTCGCCCGGCCGGTCAGCGACCAGGGGTGGGGGCTGCTGACGGCCATCACCCTTCCCGGCGGGGTCGAGCTCGGCCTCTACCAGCCGCGCCACCCGACCGCGACCCAGCCGAGCTGAGCGCAGCCGCCGCCAGCTGGGCGGCTAGTGGTGGAAGCTGGAGGCCGTGGTGACGTCGTGGGCGGGCGCGGGCTGCTTCTCCAGGCGGGGCAGTTGGCGCTTGAGGTCCCTGATGAGCAGGTCGGCGGTGTCATGGGTGAAGCCCCGGCGGACGACCACCCGGAGGGCGGCCAGGTCGGTGCGGTTGTCGGGGAAGGTGTAGGCCGGCACCTGCCAGCCACGTTCGCGGAGCGCCGCCGAGACGTCGAAGACGGTGAAGTTGTCGATGTCGTCCTTGACCGTGAAGGCGAACACCGGCAGCTCGTCGCCCCGCGTGAGCAGCTCGAAGGGACCGAGCGCTTCGATCTGGGACGAGAGCTGGGTGGCCACCTCGCGGGCGTAGCCCTGCACCGCCCGGTAGCCCTCGAACCCGAGGCGGAGGAAGTTGTAGTACTGGGCGACCACCTGCGCGCCGGGCCGGGAGAAGTTGAGCGCGAACGTCGGCATGTTGTCGCCCAGGTAGTTGACCCAGAAGATCAGGTCCTCGGGCAGCGCCTCGGCGTCCCGCCAGATAACCCAGCCGACGCCCGGGTGCACCAGCCCGTACTTGTGACCCGAGGCGTTGATCGAGGCGACGCGGGGCAGGCGGAAGTCCCACTCGAGGTCGGGGTCGACGAACGGGGCCACGAAGGCCCCGGAGGCGCCGTCGACATGCACCGGGATGTCGAGCCCGGTCCGGTCCTGGAGCTCGTCGAGAGCGTCGCAGATCTCCTTCACCGGTTCGTAGGAGCCGTCGAACGTGGACCCGAGGATGGCGACCACGCCGATCGTGTTCTCGTCGCAGCGCGCCACCGCCTCCTCGGCCGAGAGGTGGAAACGGTCCCCTTCCATCGGGACCAGGCGCATCTCGACGTCCCAGTAGTTCGCGAACTTCTCCCAGCACACCTGGACGTTGATGCCCATGACGATGTTCGGCTTGCCGGCCGGCTTGCCCTCGGCGCGACGCCGCTGCTGCCAGTGGCGCTTGAACGCCAGCCCGCCGAGCATCGCCGCCTCGCTGGACCCGGTGGTCGAGCAGCCGACGGCGTGCTGGGCGTCCGGGGCGTGCCAGAGACGGCCGAGGATGTCGACGCAGCGCATCTCCAGCGCGGCCGTCTGCGGGTACTCGTCCTTGTCGATCATGTTCTTGTCGAGGCACTCGGCCATGAGCAACTCCGCCTGGGGCTCCATCCAGGTGGTGACGAAGGTCGCCAGGTTGAGGCGCGCGTTGCCGTCGAGCATCAGCTCGTCGTGGATGATCTGGTAGGCGATGTCGGGCGCCAGCTCGCCCTCAGCCAGGTGGTGGCGCGGGATGCGCGTGGCCTCCAGGGTGAAGAGCGGGGCCACCGACACGTCTTCCGCGGGCGGCTGCGGCCCCTTGGGGTGCTTGAGGGTCATCGCGCGCACTCCTTGCGCTAAGGGCTTCGGGCTGCCACCGTCCCACCGGGCCGGGTGGCGGGCATCATCCGGTTGGGATGAGGTTTTCGCCCCGGCACAGATCATCCAATCCGGAGGATGCACGGACGACCCGGCCGGGAGGTACTGGAGCCCGGAGGAAGCGGCCAGAGAGGCGACCAGCACATGACGCAGGGGCCTGCCGGGGCCGAGCACCCGGGCTCGGGCCAGCGGCTCCGGCCCTTCGACCGGCGGCTGCTCGGCCGGGTGGCGGTCGCCCGGTGGGCCCTGGCCGTCAACCTGGCCGCCGGGCTCACCGGGGCGCTGCTGCTGCTGGCCCAGATGACGCTGCTCGCCGGGATCGTCGCCGACGCCGCCCAGGGGCGCCTGCGGCAGGTCCCCGCGGGTCTGGCGCTGGCCCTGGCGGCGGTCATCATGGCCCGGGCCGGGCTGGCCTACGTGGTCGAGCTGAGCGGCCGGCGGACGGCGGCCAGGGTGATGTCGGCGTTGCGGGCCGAGCTGGTCAAGCGCCGCCTGTCCGGTGGTGGCGCGGCCGGCCTGGAGACCAGCGACAGCGCCGAGCTCGCGACCAGCGCCGTCCAGGGTGTCGACGGCCTGGAGACCTACTTCGCCCGCTACCTGCCCCAGGTCGTCCTGGCGTGCACGGTGCCCGTGGCTGTCCTGCTCTGGAGTGCCGTCGTCGACCTGCGGTCGGCCGTGGTCATGGTCGTCACCCTGCCCGTCATCCCGGTGTTCCTGGCCCTCATCGGCCGGTCCGCCGGCGCCCGGTCCCGGGCCAACTGGCAGGCGCTGGCCGGGCTCTCGTCGTACTTCCTGGACGTCGTGCGGGGGCTCCCGACCCTGCGGGCCTTCAACCGGGGCACCGCCCAGATCCCCCACATCCGCGAGGTCACCGACCGGTACCGGCGGACCACCATGGCCACGCTGCGGCTGTCGTTCCTGTCCGGGGTCGTGCTCGACCTGGCCACGACGCTGTCCACGGCGCTGGTGGCCGTGACCCTCGGCGTGCGACTGGTCGGCGGGACGATAGGGCTGCGGCCGGCCCTGACGGTGCTGCTGCTGGTCCCGGAGCTCTATGCGCCGGTCCGCCGGGTCGGCAGCCTGTTCCACGCCAGCGCCGACGGGCTGGCCGCCACCGAGCGGATCCTCGCCACCCTGGAGCGGGACCCGCCAACGGCCGGCCCGGTGGCCGGCGGTGTCGCGGTCAGGGACCGAGGAACGGCGTCCCCGGACCCGGCGGCCGTGCCCGTCAGGGTCCGCTCGGTCACCGTCCGCTTCCCGGGCCGCCCCGGCCGCGCCCTGGACCGCGTCGACCTCGACCTCCAGCCGGGCCAGCTGGTGGCGGTGGTGGGCGCCAGCGGGGCGGGCAAGACCACCCTCGGCCGGGTGGTGCTCGGGCTCACCCGACCGGACGAGGGCGTGGTGCTCGCCGGCGGCCGGCCGCTGGCCGACATCGGCCTCGACAACTGGCGTGGCCAGGTCGCCTGGGCCCCGCAGCACCCCACCCTCGTGCCGGGGACGGTCGCGGACAACATCGCCCTTGGCCGCCCGGACGCCGGCGCCGAGGCGGTCGCGGGCGCCGCCCAACGGGCGGCCGCCGACCGCTTCATCGAGCGCCTGCCCGAGGGGTACGACACGCTGGTCGGGCCCGGCGGCCGGGGGCTGTCGGCCGGCCAGCGCCAACGCCTCGGGCTGGCCCGGGCGCTGCTGCGAGGCGCCCGGCTGCTCGTGCTGGACGAGCCGACCGTCCACCTGGACGAGGCCGCCGCCGGCCAGGTGGCCGCCAGCATCGAGGCGCTGCGCGGGTCGGCCACGGTCCTGCTGCTCACCCACGACCGGGACCTGGCGGCCCGGGCGGACCGGCGGGTCCTGCTCGATCGCGGGCGGACGGCCGGCCCGGCCGGCCGGACCGACGGGCCCGGCGCCAAGGTCCCCGGCGTCCCGGCGGTCGCGGAGCGGGTGCGATGACCCGGGCGCCCGCCGCACCGGACGGCGACACCACCCGGCCCCTCGCCGCCGTGTCGTCGCCGCGGGTGCTCGCCCGGCTGACGGGGCTGCTGGGCCTGCGGCCCGGCCAGCTGGCCCTGCCGGTCGGCCTCGGCACCGTGGCCGTCGTGGCCGGCGCCGCCCTGGCCGGCCTGGCCGGCTATCTCATCTGCCGCGCCGCCCAGCAGCCCCCGATCCTGTCGCTGACGGTGCTCATGGTCGGCGTCCGGCTGGCCGCCCTGACCCGGCCGGTGGCCAGGTACGGCGAGCGGCTGGCGGCCCACGACCTCGCCTTCCGCGCCCTCGGCCGCCTGCGTGCCGCTGTCTTCGCCAGGATCGAGCCGCTGGCCCCGGCCGGGCTGGAAGCCTACCGGGACGGCGACCTGCTCAGCGGCATGGTGGCCGACATCGACCAGCTCCAGGACGTGGCGCTGCGCCTGCTGGTCCCCCTGGGGGTCGCCGTGGCCGCCGGTACGGTCGTCGTGGCCGCCGTGGCCGGGATCTCGCCGGATGCCGGCCTCGTCCTCGGCGCCGGCCTGCTCGCTGCCGCGGTCGCGCCGCCGCTACTGGCGGCGCGCCTGGTGGCGCGCTCCCAGCGCCGCCAGGCGGCACTCCGGGCGCGGCTCACGGCCAACCTCGTGGACACGTTCGGCGCGGCCGAGGAGCTGTGGCTGAACGGCGCCGACGACCGCGCCGCCGCCGTCCTCGCCGCCGACGACCGGGCCCTGGTCGAGGTCGCCCTCCGCGACGCCCGCGCCGCCGGCGCCGCCGACGCCCTCGGCGTCGCGATCAGCGGGCTGACGGCGGTGGGCGTCCTGATGGCCAGCACCGCGGCGGCGGGGCGGGGCGCCCTCGACCCACTGCTGGTCGCCCCCCTCACCCTCGTCGCCCTTGGCGTGTTCGAGGCGGTCCTGCCGCTGTCGGCGGCGGCCCGTCACCTGCCGCTGATCCTGTCGGCCGGGCGGCGGGTGCTCGACCTGGCCGGCCGGGAGCCGGAGGTGGCCGACCCCGGCGAGCCGGCGGCCGTCCCGCCGCGGTTCGAGATCGCGCTCCACCAGGTGGCCGTGGCCCGCGGGCCACGGCGGACGCGCGTGCTCGACGGGCTCGACCTCAGGCTGGAGGAGGGCGCGTCCATGGTCGTGACCGGCCCCTCCGGCGCCGGCAAGACGACCCTCGCCCTGCTGCTGGCCCGGTTCCTGGAACGCCAGGCCGGGGAGGCCCGGCTGGGGCCGCGCGACCTGCGCGACTACCGCCAGGACGACGTCCGGGCGGCCGTGCTCCTCAGCGCCCAGGACCCGCACGTGTTCGACACCACCATCCGCGAGAACCTCACCTTCGCCCGGCCCGGGGCCACCGATGCCGAGCTCGGCGCGGCCCTGGTCCAGGCTCGCCTCGGGGACTGGGTGGCGTCGCTCCCGGCCGGGCTCGACACCCGGGTCGGCGAGCGGGGCCGGGCCCTGTCGGGCGGGCAGCGCCAGCGCCTCGCCCTGGCCCGCGTGTTCCTGGCCGACCCGGCGGTGCTCGTCCTGGACGAGCCGACCGCCCACCTCGACGTCGAGACGGCCGGCGCCCTGCTCGACGACCTCTGGCGGGTGGCCGGCCGGCGGTCGGTGCTGCTGGTCACCCACGGCAGCCCCGGGCCGTTCGAGCGGTGCCCGAGGGTGGTGCTCCAGCGGCCGGGACCGGCCCCAGCCGACTTCATCCCATCCGGGTGATGTGGCCGGCCGCCGCATCCGGCTCCATGCAGTAGCAGGGAACTCGGGTACAGGGAGGTGGGCGTGTCAGCGGTCGACCTGTCGCGGCTGCAGTTCGCCACCACCTCGATCTACCACTTCCTGTTCGTGCCTCTGACGATCGGGCTGGCCTTCCTGACCGCGATCCTGCAGACGCTGTGGTACCGCAAGGGGCATGCCGAGCATCTGCGGCTGACCCGGCTCTTCGGCACCCTGCTGGTCATCAACGTCGCCGTTGGCGTGGTCACCGGGCTGGTCCAGGAGTTCCAGTTCGGGATGAACTGGTCGGTCTACTCGCGCTTCGTCGGGGACGTGTTCGGCGCCCCCCTGGCCATGGAGGGCCTGGCCGCGTTCTTCCTCGAGTCGGTCTTCCTGGGGCTGTGGCTGTTCGGCTGGGACCGGCTGTCCAAGCGTGTGCACCTGGCCACCATCTGGGCGGTCGCGGCCGGCGGGGTGCTGTCGGCGGCGTTCATCATGGCCGCCAACTCCTGGATGCAGCGTCCGGTCGGCTACCAGCTGAATGCGGCCGGGGACCGCGCCCAGCTCACCGACATCTGGGCTGTCCTCACCAACATCGTGTTCCTCTGGGCGTATCTGCATGTCCTGGCGGCCTCGCTGGTCACCGGCGCCGCCGTCATGCTGGCGGTGTCGGCCTGGCATCTGCGTCGCGGCACCAGCACCGAGATGTTCCAGCGGTCGGCCAAGCTCGCCATCGTGGTGCTGATCCCGGCGGCGATGTTGGCGTTGTTCTTCGGGGGCCGCCTCGGCATCAACGAGACGAAGTACCAGCCGATGAAGATCGCCGCCGCCGAAGGCCAGTGGACCACCTGCCAGCCGTGCTCGTTCTCGGTGTTCCAGATCGGCGGCGGCAACAACGACCAGACCCCCACCAAGATCATCGAGGTCCCGCACCTGCTGTCGGTGCTGGCCACCGGCACCTGGAATGGCCAGGTGGTCGGCCTCAACCCGCTCCAGACCCAATACGCCCAGCAGTACGGCGCCGGCAACTACGTGCCCAACGTCTTCATCCAGTACTGGTCGATGCGGGCCATGGCGTATGGGGGCGTCCTGGTGCTGCTCGTGGCGCTATGGGGGGCGTGGCTGATCTGGCGGAAGAGGCTGGCGACGGCCAGGTGGTACCTGCGGGTCGCCATCTGGGTGGCCGTGCTGCCGTTCCTGATGAACACCGCCGGCTGGGCCCTGACCGAGAACGGTCGCCAGCCGTGGATCGTCCAGGGCCTGCAGCTGGTCAGGGACGCCGTCTCGCCGTCGCTGAGCGTCACAGCGATCGTCATCAGCCTCAGCGTGTTCGTGCTGCTCTACGCGACGCTGGGCGTGGTTGACTTCCTGTTGATGACCCATTTCGCCCGCAAGGAGCTTGCTCCCGACCCCGACCCGGCCCCGGCCGAAGACGCGCCATCCGCCCTCCACTTCACCTACTGAGGTCACCATGACCCTGGTCAGCTTCTGGTTCATCGTCCTCGTCGTGTTCTGGACCGGGTTCCTGGTGCTGGAGGGGTTCGACTTCGGGGTCGGCATGCTCCACGGCCTGGTCGGACGGGACGAGCAGGGCCGCCGGGTCGCCCTCGGCGCCATCGGGCCGCTCTGGGACGGCAACGAGGTCTGGCTGATCGTCGCCGCGGCCGGGATGTTCGCCGCCTTCCCCGGCTGGTACGCGACCATGTTCTCGGGGTTCTACCTGGCCTTCGTGCTGCTGCTGGTGGCGCTCATCGCCCGCGGGGTGTCGTTCGAGTTCCGCGACCGGCGTGACAGCCGCCGCTGGCGCCGGACGTGGGCCGCGGCCACCACCGGTGGGAGCCTGCTCGCCCCCCTGCTGATCGGCGTGGCCCTCGGCAACCTGCTGCACGGGGTGCCGATCGGGACCGACCAGGAGTACGCCGGGACCTTCGCCGACCTGCTCAACCCCTACTCGTTGTTCTGTGGGGCCACGGTGGTGCTGCTCTGCCTGCTCCATGGGGCCAGCTTCCTCGCGCTCAAGACGGCCGGCGAGGTCCGCCGGCGGTCGCTGCGCGCCGGCCGCCGGATCGCCCCGCTGGCCGCGGCCGCCGTGCTCGGGTTCGCGGTCTGGACCCAGGTCATGGCCGGCAACGGGGTCGCGCCGCTGCTGGTCGAGGCGGTCGCCGTTGTCGCGGCCGTCGCCGCCGCCTTGCTGCTGGGCCGGGGCCGGGACGGGCGCGCCTTCGCGGCCACCTCGCTGGCCATGGCCGCCGTGGTCGTGTCGATCTTCGTCAACCTGTATCCGAGGGTGATGGTCTCCACCCTGGGCTCCTCGACCGACCTCACGATCAGCAACACCTCGTCGGCGCCGTACTCGCTGAAGGTGATGACCGTCGCCGCGGTGGCCCTGTTCCCGGTCGTGCTCGCCTACCAGGCATGGACCTACTACGTCTTCCGGCGCCGGGTCGCGTGACACGAGTCGGGAGGCCTCCAGTGACCGGCGGGACACCCGAGGCGGCCCCGGGCCACAGCCGGACGGGCGGCTGGACCGACGCCGCCGCCGAGGCGAACCGGGACATCCAGCGCGCCAACGACTACGTCCTGGGCGTGGTCCTGTTCTCGGTCGCGCTGTTCTTCGCCGGGATCAGCAGCCGGCTCGGAGCCCCCCGGCCCGGGCCGTGATCCTCGGCGTCGGGTGCGCCGTCCTGCTCGGCACGATGGCGACGTTCCCCATCAGCTTGTCGACCTAGAGAGTGACGGTGACACAGATGCAGGATGAACCCGCATTGACCGACGACGAGCGGGCGGAGCTGAACCGGCTGCGGGCCGAGAACGCGGCCCTGCGCGCTCAGGGACA
>JASLIH010000135.1 GCA_030152105.1 Actinomycetes bacterium | reverse complement strand
GCTGGGCCCGCCTGTACCAGGGCGGGGTCGCGACCGGGCCGGCCGTTCCCGCCGGGCCACCCGCGCCGTCCATCACCGCCACCCCGCCCACCGGGCCACCGGCCAGCGACCCGCCGGGGGCCGGGCCGACCACCACCCGCCGGCCGCCCGCGACCGGGGTGGGCGGCCAGCCGACCACGACCAGCCGCGGGCCGACCACCACCAGCCCGCCCACCACCCGGCCACCGACGAGCACGCGCCCGCCGACGACCACCGGGCCGCCCACCACCGGGTCGCCGACGACCACCACCGAGCCCTGCCAGCCGACCACCACCACCACCACGGGCGGGTCGGGCACCACCACGACCTCGACCACCACCACGACCACCACGCCGGGCGGCTCGACCACCACCACGACCCTGCCGCCGTGCGGGTAGACGGTCAGGACCAGGTGGCCAGCTCCGCCTCGAGGAGCGGCCGGGCCCAGGCCAGGAACAGGTCCAGCATGTAGGGCGTCTCCGGCCAGGCGCGGAAGGCGGGCCGGGTGAGCGTCCCCCAGACCGACCCGCCGACCCCGGCCCCGTAGACGTCGTTGAAGCGGTCGATGCGTCGCACCCAGCCCGGCCACCAGGCCGGGTCCCATGCGACGCGGGCGCCGCCCCGGCTGTAGGTGAGGCGGTTGACGGACGCGAACGCCCGCCAGCGCCAGCGGATCCCCGGCGGCCGGCCCGGGCGGCCAAGGTAGTAGGCCCGCAGGGCGGCCGAGAGGGGCTGGCCGGCGGCCAGTGCCCACTGGGCCCGCGCGGCGAACACGTCGATGTCGCCGAGCAGGTCGGCGTCGGGCGCCGACATCATGAAGTAGGCGTCCCGGTCGGCCGCCGGGAGCCGCCGAGAGACCCGCGGGTCGGGCGCGCCCTCGGCGTGCCTGGTGGTCCAGACCGAGGCCATCCCGAGGTCGGCCACCCAGCTGGTGGCGTCGATGTTGGGCACCCCGTAGGCCGAGAAGGGCACGGTCGTGCGCGGATGCAGCAGGGCCTCCAGGCCCAGGAAGAGGTGGCCGATGTCGACCTGCTCGCCAGAGTGGAGCAGGACGTACGGCGACGGGTTGTCGCCGACGCCGTTCTCGTCCGCCCGGGCCGTCAGGTGGCGGAGGGCGGCCCGTCCCAGCCGCGGGTTGCCGTGCAGGGTCCTGCTCCCGTGGGCGCGCGAGTCAGGCAGGAGCTGGGAGACCAGGAAGCCCGAGTAGTAGGTGTTGCGGACGCGCGAGAGCAGGTCGGCGGGGGAGTCCTCGGGGAAGGCGCGCTCGGCCTCCTCCAGGTAGGCGACGAAGCGGTCGATCGGGACGACGGCCTCCGGGCCGGTGAGGGCGGCCGGCCGCGCCAGGCGCCGCGACCAGAGGCTGGAGGCGGTGTGGCGCCGGCCCAGGTCGGCGGCGCGCCGGGTCGCGGCCCAGAGGGCCCGGACCCGCCACAGGGCGGAGTGGTCGGCCGGGGCGTGGTGGACCAGGCGAAGGGGGGAGGGGGCGACCGGAAGGTCGGCCAGTGCCAGCTCGGCCTGCTGCTCCATTGCAGTTTCTCCGGCTCGGGGTCCCACCAGCAGGTCCGGTCGACGGACCCGTCTCGGACAAGCATGCCGATCAACGCTGAATCAGGCAATCCCGTACCAAAAGATATAGGGAAACTATGACGAACCGCGTCAGACCAGCCGGCGGTCGCTCGCCCAGCGGGTCAGCTCGTGGCGGCTGGAGAGCTGAAGCTTGCGCAGCACCGACGACACGTGGGTCTCGACCGTCTTCACCGACAGGTGCAGGCGGCGCGCGACCTCCTTGTAGGTGAAGCCCCGGGCGATGTGCCGCAGGACCTCACGTTCGCGGACGGTGAGCTGGTCCAGCTCGGGGTCGACCACGCCGGTCAGGTCGCCGTGGAAGGCGTCGAGCACGAACCCGGCCAGGCGTGGGGAGAACACGGCGTCGCCGCTCTGGACCCGGCGGATGGCGGCGGCCAGGTCGGGCGGGGAGATCGTCTTGGTCACGTACCCCCGGGCCCCGGCCCGGATCACCCCGATGACGTCCTCGGCCGCGTCCGACACCGAAAGGGCCAGGAAGCGGATCTCCTGGTCGGTCTGGCGGACCGCCTCCAGCACGGCCCGGCCGCCACCGCCGGGCAGGTGCACGTCCAGCAGGACGACGTCCGGCCGGGTGCGCCGGATGCCGTCGACGGCGGCGTCCACCTCGCCGGCCTCGCCGACGATCTCGAACTCGGAGCCCAGCTCGGCCCGGAGCCCCGAAAGGAAGAAGTGGTGGTCGTCGACCAGGAAGACCTTGATCATCAAATCTCGCTCCTCGGGAGGCGCAGCTGGACCTCGGTGCCCTCGCCGGGGCTGGAGACGATCGAGACGCTGCCGCCGCGGCGCCGGATCCGGCCGCGGATGGAGTCGGCGATGCCGCGCCGGTCGGTCGGGACCTGGTCGGGGTCGAAGCCCTTGCCCTCGTCGCGCACGAACCCGGTGAGCTCGTCCGGCTCCACCTCGACGTACACCGAGACCAGGGGCGCCCCCGAGTGCCTGGCGGCGTTGAACGCCGCCTCCTGGCAGGCGTCGACCAGGGCCCGGCCGGCGTCGTCGAGCGGGGCGTCGCCGACCACGACGATGTCGACGGGCACGTTGTGGCGCTGCTCGACCCGGGTGGCGATCGCCTCGACGGCCGGCCGCAGCCGGCCCTCGGGCGGCACCGGCGCCCGGTACAGCCAGGCCCGCAGCTCCCGCTCCTGCCGGCGGGCCAGGCCGACGACCTCCGGCGAGGCGTCGGCCCGCTGAATCAGGGCCAGGGTGTGGAGCACCGAGTCGTGCAGGTGGGCGGCCATCTCGGCCCGGGCCTCGGAGCGGATCCGGCCGCGGCGCTCCTCCGACAGCTGGTGCAGGAGCCGGGTCGCCCAGGGGCCGAAGATGAGGACGAGCCCGATCAGGGTGATGGCCACCCCGAGCAGGGCGTCGCCGGCCGCGGCCAGGTCGGGGGCGGTGTTGGCGAACCCAAGGCCGAGGCCGGCGGCCACCAGCAGCCCGCCGACCACGATCCGGATCAGGCCGACCCGGCCGGTGAACATGGCCTCGATCGGGTTGCCGGGGATGCGGGCCCAGCGGGCCCGGTCGCGGTCGTCGCTGCGGGCCCAGATGACCGCCGAGCCGGCCGCGGCCAGGGCGATCGGCCAGACGAACCGGTCGCCGAACCACAGGCCGATCTCACGGAGCAGCAGCATCGTCCCGAGCACGACCAGCCCGAGGGCGAAGGCCTGCCTGGCCGCCGGCCGCCGGACCGGCCGGGACCTGGCCCCCTCGTCGTCCGGCTCGACCGAGACCGCCCAGGCCAGCAGGTAGAGCACGACCCCGGAGCCGCCGGCGATGGCCAGCACGGCGAAGGCGACCCGGACCAGGACCGGGTCGACGCCGAGCCGCTCGCCGAGCCCGCCGGCCACGCCAAGCAGCACGCGGTTGTCGCGGCTGCGGACGATGGCCGGCGAGCTGGCCGGCCGGTGGGGGACCTGAGTCGCCGTGTGAGCTCGCCTCCAAGCTCGGTGGGTGCCGTGGGGCCATGGTGGCACGGGCCGGACCACCCGGCCATGGGGGTCGACCCTGAGCGACGGCGCCCCGGGTCGGGGATCGGCGAGGGTGATCCCCGATGGCGGCCACCCCGGCGGGGGAGCAGGCTGCACCCGAAGCGACCACCTCACGAGGAGCAGCCACCATGTCCGAGCGTCCCCCCGAAGCCCCACCTGGGGACCAGGCGCCCCCTCCGCCCCCTCTGCCGATCGAGCCGCGGCCGGCGGCGGCCGCTCCCGGGCCCGCCCCCGGGACGGTCCGTCGGCTGACCCGGCGGGCCAACAACAAGGTGCTCGCCGGCGTGGCCGGCGGCATCGCCGACTACCTGGGCATCGAGGCCTGGATCGTCCGCATCGGCTTCGTCATCCTGGTTCCCTTCGGGGGCTTCGGGGCGCTCGCCTACCTGATCGCCTGGCTGCTGGTGCCGGTCGAGGGGAGCCAGCAGTCGCTGGCCGGCGACGTCCTGCACCGGCCGCCGAGCGGCTGGCGCGGCTACCTCGGCGTTGCCCTCATCCTGCTGGCCGTGGCCCTCCTGGCCAGCGCCTTCTCCGAGCCCGGGGTGATCTGGGCGATCGTGCTGATCGCCTTCGGGATCTTCCTGTTCCGCCAGGACGACCCCCCTGAGCCTCCCGACCGCCGGCCACCGCCCGCCGGCGGCGGCCCCGACCCGGCGACCACGGCCGCGACCACCCCGCTCCCGGCACCGCCGTCGGCCACCACCACCGCGCCGCTCGGCTCGCCGCCCGACCCGGACCGGGACACCATGACCCTGCCGCCGGACGTGCCCGCCTGGGAGCCCCCGCCACCACCGCCCGACCGCGCGGCCGCCTGGGGCGCACCGCCCCCCAGGCGGCCGCGCCGGCGGCCTTTTCTCGGCCCGCTCACCTTCGCGGTCGCCCTGATCGCGACCGGTCTGGCCCTGGCGCTGAACAACATGGACGTGCTCCACCTGTCGGTCGGGCAGGTGCTGGCGGTGTTCCTGACCGTGATCGGGGGCGGCCTGCTGGTCGGCACCTGGTGGGGGCGGGCCTGGGGGCTGATCCCGGTCGGCCTGCTGGCCGTGCCGGTGGTCGCCGTGGCCGCCCTGGCCGGACCCGTGCCGGTCGAGGGCGGGGTGGCCGAGCGCCTGATCCAGCCGACCACCCAGGCCGAGGTCCGCTCGCCCTACCGCCTGGCCGGGGGCGAGCTGATCCTCGACCTGAGCAAGGTCGACTTCGGGCCCGGCGCGCCGCCCGTCCAGGCCAGCGTGGCCGGTGGGCGGGTCCTGGTGGTGCTGCCCGACGAGACCGCGGCCGAGGTCCGCGGCCGGGTCGGGGTCGGCGCCCTCGACCTGCTCGGCCACGTCGACACCGGCGTCCAGGTCGACTCCTCGGTCACCGAGCCGGCCGTCAAGGCCCCGTCCGAGGGCACCGCGCCCACCGTCAAGCTCGACCTGATGACCGGCTACGGCGTGATCGAGGTCCGCCGGGCCAGCGACCCCCGGCCGTTCCACGGCACCGGCCCGTTCGACGACTCCCGCACCCGCCTCAGCATCCCCGCCCCCACCACCACGGAGGCACCATGACCCCCGGCGACGCCATGGCCCCCGCAGACACCATGACCCCCGCAGACACCATGACCCGCCGCCACTACCTCGACCCGATCTCGCTGACCTTCGGGTTCGCCTTCACCGGCCTCGGCCTGCTGTTCCTCATCGGCCGTGCCGACCAGGCCCTCCGGCTCCAGTGGGTCTGGCCCCTCCTGCTGCTCGTCCTCGGCGCCGGCATCCTCTTGGACCTGTCCCGCGGCCGTGGCCGCCCCACCCCGGAGCCCGGTCCCGAGGCCCCGCCCGCCGACCTGGCCATCGACCCGGTGGAGGACCCGGTGGACGATCCGGACCGGTAAGCTCCCCGGATGGCGCGGGTCGACTACGACCGGATGGCGCCCGACTACGTCGAGGGCCGGGTCCTGCCGCCGGAGGGGATGGAACCCTGGCGGCAGGCGATCCGGCCCTGGCTGCCGGCTGAGGGGGCGCGCCGGTCGCCGGTGCTCGACCTTGGCGCCGGGACCGGGCAGTTCGCGGCCGCCATCGCCGGCTGGTTCGGGGTCGAGGTGGTCGCCGTCGAGCCGTCGGGCGGGATGCGCGCCCAGGCCGCCCGGGCCCACCCGCACCCCGGCGTTGCCTGGGTGGCCGGGGTGGGGGAGCGGCTCCCGCTCGACGACGGCACCTGCGCCTGGGCCTGGATCTCCACGGTCGTCCACCATCTCGACGACCTGGACGCCGTGGCCGCCGAGCTGCGGCGGGTGCTGCGCCCGGGCGGGCTGGTCCTGGTCCGGCAGGCCTTTCCCGGACGGATGGGCGCGATCACCCTGTACGAGCGGTTCTTCCCCGCCGTGTGGGCGGCCCTGGCCGCCGCCGGCGGGCTGCCGACCGTCGAGCGGGTGTCGGACGCCTTCGCCGGTGCTGGGTTCCGGGCCGAGGGGCTGCGAGCGGTCGACCAGGTGAGCGCGACCAGCCTGGCCGCCTACCGCGACAAGGTCCGCCGGCGGGCCGATACCGGCCTGCGGCTGCTGCCCGACGACCAGTTCGCGGCCGGCCTGTCCGCCCTCGACCGGGCGGTCGATGCCGAGACCGTCCCGGCGCCGGTGGTCGACCGCATCGACCTGCTGGTCCTGCGGCGGCGGGGCTAGCGGGCCGGCTGGGCCGAGCGTTCCTGGTCGAGGGTGACGTCGGCCAGGGCCCGGATGAACGAGGGCGAGGTGTTCATCAGCTCGATCCGGTGAAAGGACAGGCCGGCCTCGGTGGCCTCCTCGCGGGCCGCGATGTCGATGTCGTAGAGGATCTCCAGGTGGTCGGCGAGGAACTGGACGGGCACGACCAGCACCGCCTTGTGGCCGGCGTCCCGCAGGCCGGGGAGCAGGTCCTTGAGGTCGGGCTTGAGCCACTCCTCGGGGCTGTGCCCGGCCGACTGGTAGGCGAACTGCCAGCGGCTCGGGTCGAGGCCGGTCCGCTCGACCACCGCGTCGACCGTCTCGGCGATCTGGCCCAGGTAGCCGGGGTCGCGGTCGACCACCGCCCTGGGCAGGCTGTGGGCGGTGAACAGCACCGGCACCTCGGGGTCGAGCCGGCCGGTGGCCTCGGTGACCCGCTCGGCCAGGGCGTCGAGGAAGGCCGGGGTGCGGTGCCAGGGGCCGGCCATGACGACGTCGGCGTCGGGGCCGAGCCGCCAGGCGGCCGCGTCGAGGGCCCGCCGGTAGCCGCCCATGATGACCGGCGACCACTGGGGCGAGAGCACGATCCCGACCAGCCGCCGGGCCCCGGCGACGGCCAGCCTGGCCACCGCCTCGTCGATCGTCGGCTTGGAGTGGAGCATGCCGACCTCGACCCGGTAGTGGCCGGCCCCATGGTCGGCGTCGAGCAGCCGCTGCAGCTCGGCCCCCTGCTCGAGGGTGATGCGGACCAGGGGCGACCAGCCGATCAGCCGGTAGCGGCGCTGGAACTCGGCCACCAGCTCCGGGTCGGCGTCCCGCCCCCCGCGCACGCTGCGCAGGTAGGCCGGGACCTCCTCGGCGGTGGCGGCCGAGCCGTAGGTCATCAGCAGGACCCCAACCGGAGCGTCAGGGGTTGGCAATGGAAGTCCTCTCGGTGGCCAGGTGGACGTGCTCGACGAGGCGGGTCAGGTGGTCGGAGGGCGAGTCGGGGAGGACGCCGTGGCCGAGGTTGAAGATGTGGCCGTCGCGGCCCCCGGCCTCCGCCAGGACCCGGTCGGCCTCGCGGGCCACCACCTCGAACGGGGCCAGCAGCACGGCCGGGTCCAGGTTGCCCTGGATCCCCTTGCCGGGGCCGATCCGGCGCCAGGCCTCGTCAAGCGGCACCCGCCAGTCGACGCTGACCAGGTCGCTGCCGGCGTCGGCCATCGACTCGAGCAGCCCGACCGTGCCGGTGCCGAAGTGGATGGCCGGTACCCCGGTGGCCCGCACGGCCTCGAAGATGCGCCGGCTGTAGGGCAGCACCGCGGCCTCGTACTCGCGCCGGCCCAGGTCGCCCATCCAGGAGTCGAACAGCTGCACCACCTGGACACCGGCGGTGACCTGGGCCCGCAGGTAGCGGATGGTGACCTCGGTCAGGGTCTCCATCAGCCGGTGCCAGAGGACCTCGTCGCCGTAGAGCAGGGCCTTGGCGCGGGCGTGCTCCTTGGTGGGGCGGCCCTCGATCAGGTAGGAGGCGACCGTGTAGGGCGCTCCCGCGAACCCGATCAGGGCGGCCCGGCCGGCCAGGTCGCGGCGGAGCATGCGGAT
>JASLIH010000110.1 GCA_030152105.1 Actinomycetes bacterium | reverse complement strand
TGTGCCCGTCGGCGTGCCACCTCTCGTGGCCAACCGCTGGGATCCCCGAGCCGCCGCGCAGCCAATTGGGCTGCGGGACGCTGCTGCAGCCCTCGAAAGGACGGCCGGCCGTGATGCTTGCGGTCTGGGATCAGCGATATGAACCAGTCGCCGACAACCTTGCCCTGTCGGCCTTCGTGGCGGCTCTGCCAGTCATCGTCCTGCTCGGGCTGCTCGGCCTGTTGCGGGTCAGGGCGCACTACGCAGCGCTGGCCGGGTTGGCCACCGCCTTGCTGGTCGCGCTGCTGGTCTACGGGATGCCGGCACCGATGGCGACGGCGGCTCTGGTAAACGGGGCGCTGTTCGGGTTGTTCCCGATCGGCTGGATCGTGCTCACGGCAATGTTCGTGTACGACATCACCGTCAGGACCGGCGAGTTCGAGGTGGTAAAGGACTCGATCGCCGGGATGGCGTCCGACCGGCGCATCCAGGTTCTGTTGATCGCGTTCTGTTTCGGCTCCTTCCTGGAGGGCGCAGCCGGGTTCGGCACCCCGGTCGCGATCTGTGCGGCCATGCTGATCGGGCTCGGCTTCCGGCCGTTGCCCGCGGCCGGGCTGTCGCTGATCGGCAACACCGCCCCGGTCGCGTTCGGGGCCATCGGCACCCCGGTCATCACCCTGGCCGGAGTGACCCGACTGCCGGTCGACACCCTGAGCGCCATGGTCGGCCGCCAACTGCCGTTCTTCGCTCTGATCGTGCCCTTCTGGCTGGTCTGGACGCTGGCCGGGCGCAAGGCAACCTTCGAGGTCTGGCCGGCCGCGCTCACCGTCGGCGTCTCCTTCGCTGTGATGCAGTTCCTGGTCTCCAACTTCCTCGGGCCGGAGCTGGTCGACATCCTGGCCTCGCTGGTCTCGATCGGGTCCTTGCTGCTTCTGCTCCGGTTCTGGCAACCGCGGTCGATCTGGCGCTTCGAGCACGAGCGCGATGACGCCCCGTCGACGGCAGCGCAGCGGTCGGCGGGCCCAGGCGCCGACACCCGCCGCAGCCCGGCGCCGGTCCCCGCCCACACCCGGCGGGACAGGCGACGGGCCTGGGTGCCGTGGGTGATGCTTGGCATAGTCGTCGTCCTCTGGGGGCTGCCGCAGGTCAAGGGTTTCCTGAACGACATCTACAGCGCCAGCGTCAGCGTTCCCTTCCTCGACATGGAGGTCGTCAGGGTCCCACCGGTGGTTGCCAAGCCGTCGCCAACCGCCGCCGAGTTCGCCTGGAATCCGCTTTCGGCGACCGGGACCGCACTGCTGGTTACCGCAATTGCGGCCGCGGCGTATCTGCGGCTGCGGCCAGGCGAGGTGGGTCGGATCCTCCTCGGTACCTTGAACCGGGTGAAGTTCTCGCTGCTGACCATCGCCGCCATGCTGGCCATCGCATATACCAGCCGCTTTGCCGGGCTCGACGCCTCCATGGGGCTGGCGTTCGCAGCTACCGGGGCGCTGTTCGCCTTCTTCTCGCCACTGCTCGGCTGGCTCGGGGTGGCCTTGACCGGCAGCGATACCTCGTCCAATGCCCTGTTCGGCAACCTGCAGCAGATCACGGCCCAGCAGGCGGGGCTGAGCCCGGTCCTCACCACGGCCGCGAACTCAAGCGGCGGAGTGATGGCCAAGATGATCGATGCCCAGAGCATCGTCGTGGCCGGGGCCGCGACCGGACAGCAGGGCAACGAGGGCGAGATCCTGCGGTACGGCTTCTGGCATGCGGTCGCGCTCGGCTGCCTGATGGGCGTGCTGGTGTTCCTGCAGTCCACCCTGCTCTCCTGGATGATCCCCGGGTAGCTGCGCTGGTCGCTTGCACGCGGACCTAGGCGGATACCAGGGAGTCTCCGGCTCCTGGCCCTTGACGTGAGTTCTCGACCGGGCAGACTCTCAGCGACCGAAGCAGAGCAGAGGTGGTCGATCGAACTCCTCATCCACTGCGGGGACCTCGGCTGCCTCGGTGGTGAGGATGTCGAGAGGTACTCGCGGGCCACTGCTGGGTGGTCGGCACGAGGAGCGCGCGGCTCTAGATCGTCTGGTGGAGGATGTACAGGCGGGTCAGAGCCGGGTACTTGTCCTGCGCGGCGAGGCGGGAATCGGCAAGACCGCGCTGTTGGAATACCTGCAGGGACGCGCGGCAGGCTGTCGCATCGCGCGAGCGGCGGGGGTCGAATCCGAGATGGAACTCCCGTTTGCCGGGCTGCATCAGCTCTGCGCACCCGTCCTGCATCGTCTGGGGCGTCTGCCGGGTCCACAAGGCGAGGCGCTCGGCGTGGCGTTCGGGCTGCGCGAGGGGGACGCTCCGGATCGCTTCCTGGTCGGCCTGGCTGTCCTGAGCCTTCTGTCCGACGTCGCCGAGGAGTACCCCCTGGTGTGCCTGGTGGACGATGCCCAGTGGCTCGACCGGGCCTCGGCGCAGGTGCTTGGCTTCGTGACCCGCCGTCTGGTGGCGGAGTCGATCGCCGTGGTCTTCGCGGTACGCGAGTCAGGCGACGAACAGGATCTGATGGGCCTACCGGAACTCCTGGTCGATGGGCTGGCCGACCCTGATGCGCGGGCGCTGCTTGCGTCGGTGATCACCGGCCCGTTGGACGACCGGGTGCGCGACCGGATCGTGGCCGAGACGCGGGGCAATCCACTCGCGTTGCTGGAGCTTCCGCACGGGCTCACGCCCGCGGAGCTGGCGGGTGGGTTTGGGTTGCCCGACGCGCCGCCGCTGTCGGGGCGGATCGAGGAGAGCTTCCAGCGGCGGTTGACGCCGCTTCCGCCGGCCACGCGGCTGCTGCTCGTGCTCGCCGCGGCCGAGCCGGTCGGCGATCCGGTGACGCTGTGGCGTGCGGCCGAGCGGCTCGGGATCCGGGTCGATGCCGCGACCCCGGCGGTCGCGGCGGGCCTGTTCGAGTTCGGCGGCCGGGTCCGGTTCCGTCATCCGTTGGTCCGCTCGGCGGTCTACCGCTCGGCCCCGGCGGAGGCGCGCCATCGGGTGCACCAGGCACTCGCCGAGGCGACCGATCCCGACCTCGACCCTGATCGGCGCGCCTGGCACCGCGCTCACGCGACATTGGGGCTCGACGAGGAGGTCGCTGCCGAGCTCGAGCGCTCGGCCGGCCGCGCCCAGGCCCGCGGCGGGCTGGCCGCGGCCGCCGCCTTCCTCCAGCTCGCCGCCGAGCTGACGCCCGAGCCAACGCGCCGGGCTCGGCGGACGCTGGCCGCCGCGCAGAGCAAGCATCAGGCCGGCGCACCCGACACGGCGCTGAGCCTGCTGGCCATGGCCGAGGCTGGGCCGCTCGACGAGCTCCAGCGGGCCCGTGCCGAGCTGCTGCGCGCCCAGGTCACGTTCGCCGTGAACCGGGGCCGTGACGCTCCTCCGCTGCTGCTCGCGGCAGCCAAGCGGCTCGAGTCGCTCGACGCTGCGCTGGCGCGGGAGACCTACCTCGACGCGTTCTCCGCCGCGCTGTTCGCCGGCCGCCTGGCTCGCGGCGGTAGTGTGCGCGAGGTCGCCGAGGCGGTGCTGGCGGCGGATTGGGGAGTCTCCTCTCGGCGGTCCCCGCTGGCTTGCGATCTCCTCCTTGACGGGCTTGCCGTGCTGACCACCCGTGGCTACGCCGCCGCGGCGCCGACGCTGAAGCGGGCGCTGCTCGCCTTCCGGGACGAGCCCATGTCCGAGGCGGACACGCTGCGCTGGCTCTGGCTCGCCTGCCGCATCGCCCGAGCCTTGGGTGACGACGCGAGTTGGGACGAGCTCACCGATCGCCAGGTGCAGCTCGCCCGCCATGCGGGCGCACTCTCCCTGCTCCCGATCGCCCTGATCGAACGGTTTGGCGTGCAGTTGTTCGTCGGCGATCTGGATGCAGCGGCGTCGCTGGTCGCGGAGGCGGAGGCGGTCGCCGAGGCGACCGGTAGCCAGCTGGCGCCCCAGGGTGCCATCGCGCTGGCCGCCTGGCGAGGTCGTGAAGCCGAGGCCTCCGCGCTGATCCAGGCCAGCCGGCAGGAGGTGGAGCGCCGCGGGGAGGGGCTGTGGCTGATCGCCACCGAGTGGGCCAGCGCGGTGCTGTTCAACGGTCTCGGCCGGTACGAGGACGCCCTCGCCGCCGCCGAGCAGGCCGCCGAGGACCCGCACGAGCTGGGAGTGTCGACCTGGGTGCCGACCGAGATCGTCGAGGCCGCTGTCCGGAGTGGCCACCCCGAGCGAGCCGCCGGCCCCCTCCAGCGGCTCCAGGAGATCAGCCGCGCCGCCGGCACGGATTGGGCGCTTGGGGTCGAGGCACGTTCGCGAGCGTTGTTGAGCGAGGGCGAGGCGGCCGAACGCCTTTACCTCGAGGCGATCGAGCGGCTCGGCCGCACCCGCGTCCGTGTGGCGCTCGCCCGCGCCCATCTGCTCTACGGCGAATGGCTGCGCCGCCTCCATCGTCGCCTGGACGCCCGCGAGCAACTGCGCATCGCGCATCAGCTGTACAGCTCGATGGGCATGGAGGGGTTCGCCGAGCGAGCCCGGCGTGAGCTGCTGGCCACCGGCGAGACGGTGCACAAACGCTCCGTCCAGACGCGCGGCGAGCTCACCGCCCAGGAATTGCAGATCGCCCGGCTCGCCAAGAACGGCCTGTCCAATCCGGAGATCGGCGCCCGGTTGTTCATCAGCGCGCGCACGGTCCAGTACCACCTGGGCAAGGTCTTCACCAAGCTCGCGATCAGCTCACGCAGCCAGCTCGACCGAGTCCTGCCCAGCGAGCCGACCACCGCCCAGGCGGAGTAGCCCACCGCCGTCGGCCCACCGCTGACGGGGGGACCGGCTTGGACTGCTGCCACGACCGGAGCGGCCATTACCGGGAAGTGTCGGGCGCAGCCTGCCTCCAGCCTTGAACTCTTGGCGCTCTGACAAGAAGAAGTCCTACTCAGCCTCTGGCGGACCTCCATAAGCTTGCATCGATCCCTAGCGCGTCCACTCACCCGTACCAGCCCTCGACAGCTGCACTGCCATAACGGATGAAGCGTCGCCGTCCGCTCTACGCTCGACCCGAAATCATCCGAGGAGAGCAGTGCACCGCAAGTGCAGTCCCCTTGTGGTCCAGGACTGCCGGTCCGATCGCGTTCACATTGGTGCCATGGACCACGCGGGAGCCCTTGCCGGAGGGTTGCCAGAAACGGCGCTACACGCGACCTCGCCCCGATCCTCGACGGCGGCTTTCAGCGTTGTTCCGGGGCTTCTCCCAAGATCATGCTGGCGTTCAGCATCCGCCACGCAGGTGGGGGAGGGAGCTCATGGCGCTCATCGGCCGTCGACTGCGACGCCCGTGCGTACTTGTCGGGGCGCCTGCTCCTGATCCGAAAGCGATCCGCGACCAGGAACCTGACCCAGGGGTCACCGGGCGCGAGCGGACGCGCCGCCAGGCCCCTGAGTTGCTCCGTCCCGCCAAGGCGTGACATGGCAGGTAGCCTATAGCTGGATGCCTCGCCCCTGGAGCCAGGCCCGTCATGCGCGCCCCGCCGCCCCGGATCACCAACCTCGCCCTGCTGGTGGCGTTGGTGGTCGCGTTCGCCAGCGGCGTCGGTGCGGTCGCTGCCGGGACGACGTCGGGGCGCTGGGTGGCGGTCGCCCACGGGATCGTCGGCGTGGCGGTGGTGCTGCTGGTCCCGTGGAAGTCGATGATCGTCCGTCGTGGCCTGCGCCGTGCCCGCCGCAGCCGCTGGGCGTCGCTGGTGCTGGCCGCGCTCGCCGTCACCGCGCTGATCACCGGTCTCGGCTCCGCCAGCGGCCTGCTGCGGTCGGTGGGCGGCTTCCGCGGCATCTGGCTGCATGTCGCGGCCGCCCTCGCGCTGGTGCCGCTGGTGGTCTGGCACGTGTTCGCGCGTCCGGCCCATGCCAGCCGGATGGACCTGTCCAGGCGCACACTGCTTCGGGCGGGCACGCTCGGCGTGGCCGCCGCCGGCGTCTATGTCGCCATCACCGCGGTGGTCCGCGCCGCCGGGTTGCCGGGCGCCAGCCGGCGCTTCACCGGCTCCTATGAGGCCGGCTCGTTCGACCCGGCGGCGATGCCGACCACGAGCTGGATCGACGACGTGGCGCCCGAGGTCGACCCGGCCACCTGGCGCCTGGTCGTCGCCGACGCCGACGGCGAGCGCGAGCTCTCGCTCCAAGAGCTCTCCCGCCACGACGCCCGCCTGCGCGCGACCCTCGACTGCACCAGCGGCTGGTATTCCCACCAGGACTGGGAGGGCGTGCCGGTCGCAGCGCTGGTCCGCAACACCGGCGCCGCCCAGAGCTTGTATGTCCACTCGAGCACCGGCTACTGGATCCGGTTCCCGATCGGTGACCTCGACCGGCTGCTGCTCGCCACCCGCGCCGGCGGCGCCCCGCTCTCGGTCGGGCACGGCTTCCCGGCCCGTCTGGTCGCTCCCGGCCGCCGCGGCTTCTGGTGGGTCAAGTGGGTCGACCGCATCGAGCTACGATCGACCCCGTGGTGGTGGCAGCCACCGTTCCCGGTCACGTGAGCGAGGCCCCCGGCGCCGCCCGTGCGGCGGCCCCGCTCGACAGGACGGACGGCTCGCGGTCGCACGGCCTGAATTCCCTGACCTACATAAAACGACCGGACGCGCCGTACATTAAGGGCCGCCGCGGTCACGCCTGGCCGTCGGCGTGGCGCCGGCGATCTCGCCGTGGATCGGCAGCCAGTAGTAGGGGATGAACGCGGCGATCACGGCCATGCCGAGGACGGGGAGCAGGGCGCCCAGCAGGGTTCCGGTGGCGATCCAGACGAGGGCGAGCCGGAAGCGCCGGCTGATGGCTCGCGCCCCCCCAGCGTCGAGGGTAGTGCCCAGCCGGTGATTGTGGCGCGCATAGCCCCAGATGACGTTGAACAGGATGGCCGCCAACAGGAACGTCATGCCGTGGAAGACGACGGCGGTGCGCTGCCCGTGCCCGGTGCGGAAGGCGGCGGCCAGCACGGAGGCGGCGAACGGCAGGAACGCGATGTCCATCAGCAGCAGGGTGTTGAGGAACAGCACCGTGCGGTCGGCGCTGTGGATGTGGTCGAACATGACGTGATGGTTGGCCCACACCTGCCCGATGAGCAGGAAGGTGATGGCATACGACAAGTAGGACGGCCAGAGCGCGGCAAGGCCCTGGAGCAACTGCCGGGTGTCCTGCGGCGGGTGGATCTCCAGGACCAGCAGGGTGACGGCGATGGCGAAGACCGCATCGCTGAAGAAGACGAGCCGCTCGGGGTTGCGTTCGGTGCCGAACCCGCTGCCAGATGCGGCTGGGTCGCTGGGCGCGGAGGTCGTCGCCATCGAACGGAACCAGCGGATCATCGTGCCTCCTCACGTCGCTGGCGCCAGATCGCGGCGGACGTGGAGGGTGCGCCCGAGCTCGTCTTCACAATAGCGCATGGCTTGTGCTGAGAGACCAACACGGCGGTACCCGGCGCTGTGGACGAGAGCGGCTCGCCGGGCGACAGTGAGGTTCATCGTCCTGCCCCTTGGCCTGGTCAGCCTATTCGAACCGTCATGCGCTGACGGTAGCGATCTCAGCGCTCTACGTGGTTCTCGACTCTGCTGGTTGCCTTGCCATCCGATTCTTTGTCGGATACGCCTTGATCATCAGGCTACGGATCTGGCGGATTCAGCCGGTCGGGTCGGCCGAGGGGTCAGCGGTGGCGGTCGGGAGGCTCCTGGAGCGCTTCCTGGGTTGGCTCCCACAGCTGGATCGGGTTGCCCTCGGGATCGGCGGTGATGGCGAACCGCCCGTTCGGGTAGGCCTGCGGATCGGGCGTGACCTCGACGTCAGCTGCACGGAGCTGGGCGACCATGGCGTCGAGGTCGCGGACCCGGAGGTTCAGCATCCACGCCTGCTCCGGGCGGCCGAACGCGTCGCTGTCGGCCGGGAACGGCGAGAACACCGTCGGGCCCCGCTGCTGCCACCACGGCCACTCCTCATAGCTCGCCGGCACCGGGTCGATGCCGAGGTGGTCGGCGTACCAGCGGGCGAGCGCGTCGGGGTCGCGGGCCCGGAAGAACAGGCCCCCGATGCCGGTGACTCGTTCCATAGCGCCTCCGGTGTGGGTTGCTGGTCGCGGCGAGGACGTGCCGGCGTCAAGTTCTCGGTCAACCACCACGCTCCACCCAGCAGGACAGGACAGTATCAGGCGGACGTCACAGGGGACTTGAGCTGCGAGGATGACACTCGGTGGGATGCTGCAGACGGTTGGGAACCGACTCATGATTGTTCGGTCGCAGGTTCGAGGCCTGCCAGCTATCTAAGGCCCTAGGTCACAGGTCTGTGGGAGCCTGCTTTGGTTGCTCTGCCGTTATTCCGCTGGCTCATGCGGTTGGGCGTTGGCCCCAGGCGGTGACCATGACCATGAGCACGTAGCCATGCGATGGCTGGGTGGTGAGTTGGAGGAAGCGGTCGGCGTCGGCTTGGGTGGCAGGGCCGACCCGGATCAGCTTTGGGTAGACCTGGCGGATGCAGAGGTTGAAGAAGTCCTGGTCTCCTCCGTGGCTGAGGGGGGCATGGATCTCGGCGCCGATCTGTTCCAGGCCGGCGTCGCGCAATGCCTGGGGCAGCTGGGTGCCGAAGCTGGCATCGGCGCCGATGGCGGCGAACAGCGCCTCGAAGCTGCGCATGAGCCGCTGGTAGCCGCTGTCGTGGCCGTGGGGGTGGAGGTAGCGGGCGAGCGCCGAGGCCATGGCTTCGCCGAAGTCGACGTCTTCGACCACCACCCAGCCACCGGGGCGCACGGCGGTGACCATGCGGGCCAGGGCCTGTTCGCGGTGGGGGGTGTGTTCCAGCACGGCGCGGGCGTGGGCGAGGTCGAACAAGGTGTCGGGGAGTGGGTCGGTCAGGATGTCGTGCTGGCGCACCTGGAGGTTGGCGCGGCCGTGGCCGTCCAGGAAGCGCGGGTCTAGGTCGGTGGCAAGGACCTGGCCGCTGGGGCCGACCCGGTCGGCGAGCCAGCGGGCGACCCC
>JASLIH010000109.1 GCA_030152105.1 Actinomycetes bacterium | reverse complement strand
TTCGACCGGCTCCAGCAGCGCGGCATCTCCTGGAAGTTCTACATCGCCGGCCACGACCCGAAGCTCAACATCCGGACCCCGCCCGGCAAGCGGGACGCCCACTGGGGGCGGGTGCTCGACGACGTGCCCATCCTCAAGCTGCCCCGCTTCGCCGACAACCGGCACCTGGCCTCCCACATCGTGGACCTGGGCGAGTACTACAAGGACCTGCAGGAGGGCACCCTGCCGGCGGTGTCGTTCATGGTCGACTACGGGGCCAGCGAGCACCCTCCTGGCGACCTCGTGCTGGGCCAGCGGCTGGTGCGCTCCCTGGTCAACGGGCTGATGGCCAGCTCGGCCTGGAAGGACTCGGCCTTCCTCTACAGCTACGACGACTGGGGCGGCTGGTACGACCACGTGCGGCCGCCCAAGGTCGACGCCGCCGGCTACGGGTTCCGCGTGCCGGCGCTGCTGGTCAGCCCCTATGCCCGCCGGGGCCATATCGACCATACCCAGCTCGACCAGACCGCCGGGATCCGGTTCGTCGAGGAGAACTGGGGACTGGCGCCCGTTGGCGGCCGCGACGCCACCGCCAGGACCTTCACGGCCGCCTTCGACTTCTCCAGCCCGCCTCGTGCTCCTTCGCTGCTGTTCGAGAACCTGGGAGGGGTCGGCGGCGCAGTCGCTAGGGGGCCGGCGAGCGGGCTGCTGTACGGCGTCTACGGCGCCGCCTTCGTGGTCGCCGCGCTGGTGCTGGCAGGGGCGTTCGCGGCCTCCCGCCGCCATGCCCACCTGGGCGTCCGGCCCGACCGCGAGGGTGCCGGGTGACCAGGAACGCGCGCTTCCTGGCGGTGCCGCTGGCCGCCGCTCTGGCGGCCGCCCTGGCCACGCCCGCCGCGGCCGCGCCGGCCCGACGGCTGCAGCCGCACACCCTCGTTGTGCAGGTCGTCCCGCCCATGGCCGGGGTCGCATTCACCCTGGACGGGCGGGGCTTCCGCTCCGGCGCCGACGGGGTAGCGTCGATCACCGCGGACGGGGTCGCCACCCGACGCCTGACGGTTGGCGTCCCCGCCCCCCGGCCGGGCCTCCGGTACGAGTTCCAGCGCTGGACGGGCGGGTACGGTGGCGATGAGTTCAGCACCAGCCGCACGGTGCGGATGGGCGGCCGGGTGACCAGGCTGGTCGCCGGCTTCACCGAGGTATGCCTGGTCCGCTGGAGCTTCGTGGACACCCAGGGTGACCCGGTCCCCGGCGGCGTAGTGGAGTCGGTGGTGCTGAAGGACGACAGCGGCGGGCGTTACCAGAAGCCCGGCGACGGCGCCCACTGGCTGCCGGCCCGCCAGGCGGTCCGGGACAACGCCAATCGCGTGACCGCGCGGCCGCTCGACTACTCGGTCGAGGGCGTGCTGGTCAACGGGGCCAACGCCGTCTTCCGATCCCAGCAGCGCTTCCGGCCGGCGCCGAACGCCACCTGGCCGATCAGCCTGCGGTTCTACCAGATGCAGATCAGCGCCCACGATGCCGTGTTCGGCTTCCCGGCCGGTTCGGCGCTGCAGCTGCGGTCCCCCGACGGCCAGGTTGAGCGGCTGGGCCTCGACGAGCGGTCGCGGGCCGTCAGCGGGCGCCTGGCCCGCGGCGACTACCAGTTGAAGGTCCAGGGGCCGGGCATCTCCTGGTGGGTGCCGGTGAGCCTGAGCCGCGACCAGGAGGTCGAGCTGGTCTTCCTCAGCTGGCTGGACCTGTCGGTGGCGGCCCTGCTGGCCGTCCTGGTGCTGGTCGGCCTGCCACTGCTCGGCGGGCGGCTGCGGCGGCGGCGGCGCGTCCCGGCGGCCGCGGCGGCCGGCGCCGACGTCGAGGACCGCGACCTCCTCGGGCAGGCCGGGCCATGAGGCGGCTGACCGGCGTGTGTCTGGCGGCGCTGCTCGCTCTGCCCATGCTGGCCCTGCGGCCGGCAGCCGCCGCCCCGCCCGCGCCCGCCGCCGTCGCGCCCGTGCCGCTGCTCGCCTACTACTACATCTGGTTCGACACCAGGTCCTGGAGCCGGGCCAAGGACGACCTTCCCGAGCTCGGCCGCTACTCCAGCGACGACCCGGCGGTGATGGCGCGGCACGTGGAGCTGGCCAAGCGGGCCGGCATCGACGGATTCATCGTCAGCTGGAAGAGCACCCCCACCCTCAACCGGCGGCTGGAGCAGCTCAGCCGCATCGCCTCGGCCAACCGGTTCAAGCTGGCCCTGATCTATGAGGGCCTCGACTTCCACCGCAACCCCCTGCCGGTGGACCAGGTCCGCCGCGACTTCGCCGAGGCCGCCGGCCGGTACACCCGCTCCCCCGCCTTCGGGATCTTCGACCGTCCGGTGGTCATCTGGTCCGGGACCTGGCGCTTCTCCCGTGCCGACGTCGCCCGGGTGGTCCAGCCGGTGCGCGACCGCCTGCTGGTCCTGGCCTCCGAGAAGGACCCGGAAGGGATGAAGCGCCTGACCGGGCTCGTCGACGGGGACGCCTACTACTGGTCCTCGGCCGACCCGCTGCGCACCCCCGGGTACCGCGAGAAGCTGGCCGCGATGGAGCAGACGGTGCACGGCCAGGGAGGACGCTGGATCGCCCCGGCCGCCCCCGGCTTCGACGCCCGCAAGGTGGGCGGCACCAAGGTGGTGGAGCGACGCGACGGCGCCACCCTGGTCGCGTCGCTCGGCGCCGCCAGGGCCTCGTCACCGGACGCGGTCGGGCTGATCAGCTGGAACGAGTTCAGCGAGAGCTCGTATGTGGAGCCGAGCCGCCGCTACGGCCGCCGCTACCTCGACGTGCTGGCGTCGCTCGCGCGCCCGCCCGCCTCCGAAGCCGCCCCGCAGACCACCGCCGCGCCCGATCCCAGGCCCGACCCCACGACCGCGCCCGGGACCAGCCCCGAGGCCGCCCCCGCGACCGACCCGGCGATCGACTTCGCCTCGGACGAGCCGGCCGGCCACGATGACGGCCCCGGCCGGCTGCTCCTGCTGGGCTCGCTGCTGCTGGCCGGGCTCGGCTCCCTCGGCGTCCTCGTCTGGCGGGCGAGCCGAGCAAGGATCCGCGCATGAACCATCCACGTCGATGGGCGCTCCTGCCGGCCGCGATCCTGGCCCTGGCTGTGCAGTGCGCCACCCAGCCGGCGGGCGCCGCTGCCGGGCAGTTGCTGCGCTATCCCTACCTGACCGACGTGGTCGCCGGCTACGCCACCCTGAACTGGGGCACCGACCGGGCCTCGGCCGTCGGCTACGCCACCTACGGCAAGGTCGCCACCGAGAGCTGCACCGCCCACCGGATCGGGGCCACCAAGACGGCCATCACCGTCGGCACGACCCCCGAATACCAGTGGAAGGCCAAGCTCACCGGGCTGGCCCACGGGACCCGCTACTGCTACCGGATCTTCCTGGGCGACCCGGGGCTGGACCTGCTCGGGACTGACCCGGCGCCGACCTTCTGGAGCCAGCTGCCGGCCGGGTCGGCCGCCGCCTACTCCTTCGCCGTGCTCGGCGACTGGGGCGCGGTCGACGCCGCCGGGAACAACCCCGACCAGGCCAGCCTCATGTCCCGGATCGCGGCCAGCGGCGCCCGCTTCGCGGTCGGGACCGGTGACACCGCCTACCCAAGCGGCAGCCAAGCCAACTACGGCGACCTCATCCAGCGGGGCGCGGACGTGAGCACCGTGTTCGGGCCGGGCTTCTACAAGCAGGTGGGCGCGCGCATCCCCATGTTCAACGCGCTCGGCAACCATGGGCTGAACGCCACCTTGCCCATGCTCTGGCCCTCGGCCCAGGCCGCCGCGACCTCCGGTGGCCGGGCCCAGATGGACACCTACTGCTGCACCAACGGCACCAGCTCCAAGAGCTACCCGTCGCTCTGGTACTCCTTTGACGCCGGCCCGGCCCGCTTCTACGTGCTGGATGCGGCCTGGGCCGACTCCAACGTCGGCACCGCCGACCTCTACAAGAACGACTACGACAACCACTGGACGCCGTCGAGCCCGGAGTACCAGTGGCTCGCCGCCGACCTGGCCGGCCACCCCTCGACGTTCACGTTCGCCTTCCTCCACTTCCCGCCCTACTCCGACAACGCCACCGAGTCCTCGGACCCGTACCTGCGCGGCCCGGGCAGCCTGGCCGGTCTGCTCAGCCAGTACGACGTCGACCTGGTGTTCAGCGGGCACGCGCACCTCTACGAGCGCAACCTCCGCCAGCCCGGCGACAGCTTCGTCTCCTACGTCACCGGTGGGGGCGGCGCGAAGCTGGAGCCGATCGGCGACAAGGGCTGCAGCACCTTCGACGTGTACGGCATCGGCTGGTCGTACTCCAGGGGCCGGGGCAGCGCCTGCGGCGCCGCCCCTGTGCCGGACACCATCACCCGGGTGTTCCACTTCCTGCTCGTGACGGTGCGGGGCAGCCAGGTCACGGTGACCCCGACCGACGAGCTGGGACGGACCTTCGATGTCCAGACCTACAGCTTCTGACCTCCGCCGCTGGCTGCTGCGATCCCGACGCGGCGCCACGATCGCGGCTGTGGCGGTGGTGATGCCGCTGGTGCTGCTCCTCGCCGTCCGGACCGTGGTCGGGACTGAGCCGGCGGTGCGGAGGTCCTCCTTCGCCTCGCTCACCGACTGGTACGTCAGCGCCGAGGCGCCAGGCCGCTCGTTCAATGACCACTGGCTCCAGACCAGCAACTCGGCCCGCCACCACGTCCGGACCTACCTGCGCTTCCGGGTCGACGGCCTGACCGGGGGCGTCACCAAGGCGACCCTACGCGTCCACGCCGCCACCGCCAACCGAGGCGGCTTCCTGGTCGTCGCGGTGCCGCCGGACGCCTGGACGGGGCGCGCCACCAGCTGGCGGGACGCCCCCCCGCTCGGCCAGGTGGTCGGCGGCTCCGGGCCGATCGACCACCCGGGCTGGGTCGCCGCCGACCTGGACCTGGCGCGGACCTACCGGGGACCGGTGCTGCTGGCGCTGGTCGCCGCCTCGACCGCCACCGGACGCTACGCCAGCGGCGAGACCGGCGACACCGGCCCACGGCTCGAGGTCGAGACGACCGTCGGCCGAGGCGGCCCGGCCAACGGCGCCACCGGGCCGGCGGCCACCGCCGACGCCCCGGTCAGGGTGGTCGCTGCCGGCGACATCGCCTGCGATCCGGCCAGCCCACCCGATCCGGAGGAGGGCCCCACCGTCGGCCCAACCTGTGCGCAGGCGGCCACCTCCGACCTGGCCCTGTCGCTACGTCCCGACGCCGTGCTCCCGCTGGGCGACAACGTCTACTCCAACGGCACC
>JASLIH010000078.1 GCA_030152105.1 Actinomycetes bacterium | reverse complement strand
CGGCGGTGGTGGCCAGGGACGACGCCCGCAAGCGGGCCCGGCTCGCCGCCGACCAGGCCGTGCTGGCCACCCGCCACGCCGAGCGGCTGGGGCGTCTGGCCGACCAGGCCGAACGGGAGGCCGGCCGGGCCAGGGCCACCGCCGCCGCGGCCATCGAGGCGGCCATCGCGGCCCGCGAGCGCGCCACCCGCGCCGCCAAGGACCTCCGCGAGGCCGAGGACCGCATCACCGCCGACCACTGACCCAGGGGCGCGGTAGGCTCGGCCGGGACGAGCCGAGGAGGCCACGTGGGCGAGGCCAAGCTGGAGATCCACCCGCTGACCCGGGACCGCTGGGACGACCTGGCCACCCTGTTCGACCGCCCCGGCGACCCCAAGGGCTGCTGGTGCATGTTCTACCGGGTCCGCAGCCGCGAGTTCGAGCGGCTGTGGGGCAAGGGCGCCCGGGCCGCCTTCCGCGAGGTGGTCGACGAGGGCCCGCCGCCCGGCCTGCTGGCCTACCGTGACGGCACCCCGGTGGGCTGGTGCGCCGTCGCCCCCCGTGAGGCGTTCCCGCGGGTCCTCAACTCCCCCACCATCAAGCCGCTCGACGACACCCCCGACTGCTGGTCGATCGTCTGCTTCTACGTCCTGCGGAGCGAACGCCGGGGCGGCGTCGCCGCCGTCCTCCTGGACGCGGCCGTGGCCTTCGCCGCCGGCCACGGCGCGACCACGGTCGAGGGCTACCCCAAGGACACCGAGGGAACGAAGAAGCACGCCAACGAGATGTTCGTCGGCTCGATGTCGATGTTCACCGAGGCCGGCTTCAGCGAGGCCGGCCGCCGCTCCCCCACCCGCCCCATCATGCGCCGGGCCGTGGACACCAGGGTCAGCGGCCGCGGCGGGCGCGGAGGTAGTCGCTGACCACGTAGTCGCCGAGGCGGTCGGGGGACGGGGCGAACACGCGGCCGCCGTTGAGGCGGGCGATCAGGTCGACGAAGGCGACCAGGCGCGGGTCGTCGTCGAGCATGAACACGTTGATGGTGGCCCGGCGGCGGGTCAGCCGGGTGACCTCGGTCAGGGTCAGCTCGATGGTGCGCGGGTCGGGCGGGTAGTCGAAGATCGGGTAGCCGTCGGGCTCCAGGTGGGCGGTCGGCTCGCCGTCGGTGACGACCAGGACCACCGGCTCGGCCTCGGGGTGGCGGTCCAGGTGCCGGCCGGCCAGGACCAGGGCGTGGTGCAGGTTGGTCCCCTGGCCGACGGCCGCGTCCAGGTCGGGCAGGTCGGCCGGGCGGACGGTCCTGGCCAGCAGCGAGAACCCGATGACCTCGAGCGCGTCCTGCGGGTAGCGGGTCGAGACCAGGCTGTGCAGGGCCAGCGCGGTCGCCTTGGCCATCCCCCAGGTCTCCCGCAGCAGCATCGAATACGACTGGTCGACCAGGAGACAGACGGCGGCGCTTGTCCGGCGCTCCGTCTCCTCTACCTCGAAGTCTTCAGGAGCCAGGCGGACGCGTGCTCGATGCCGTCTCGGTTCATTCGGAGGGGAGTCCTCCCCCCTGAATGCCCCCGACCCCGCGCCCCGCAGGACGGCGTTGCGGACGGTGCGGACCACGTCCAGCGGCTCCTCGTCGCCGAAGACCCAGGGGCGGGAGGCGCCGGTGGGCTCGCCGGCCAGGCCGAGGCCGGCCACGTCGTGGTCGCCCCGGCGGCCCTCCTCGAGGCTGGAGAAGACCCGGCGGAGGGCGACGGCGCCGATGCGCCGGATCGCCTTGGGGCTCAGCTTGAGCTCGCCCTGCTCGCGGACCAGGTAGCCCTGCTCGGTCAGCTCCCGCTCCAGCCGGCGCAGGGTCTCGACGTCGTCGACGGCCGCCCGGCCCAGCGCCCGCTCGACCGCCTCCAGGTCGATGTCGTCGAGCGACGCCCCGGGGTAGCGCTGGCCGAGAGCGGATTCCAGCGATTCGAGATCGGCCAGCTCCTCCAGCGCCGAGGTGGCGTCGCCAAGTCCCAGCGGCTGCTCGCCGCGCATGGCCGCGCCCTGGTCCCACGACAGGTCGGGCCGGCGCGAGCGGAGCGAGCGGCCGAGCCGGTCCAGCTCGTACTGGAGCCCGAGGTCGCCCAGGACCGACTCGGACAGCGCTGCCAGCTCCGCCCGCTGCTCGGGGGTGAGCGAGGCGGCCAGCCGGCTGGCCGCCGCGGCCCGGCGGGCCAGGGCGTCGACCAGCTCCTCCAGGTTGCGCGGGTTCTCGGGGAACATGTCGCCGTAGCGCTCCATGAACTCCTCGAACTGGCGCTGGGTGTCCTCGCCGCGGGCGTCGGCCTCGAGCATGGCGTTGAGGTCGGCCACCATGTCCCGGATGCGCTGGAGCTCCTCGGGACTGGCCCCGGCCAGGGCGTCGCGCATCCCCTTGAACTGGGAGTCGAGCACCTCGCGGCGGAGCAGGTCGCGGATCTGCTCGTAGGTGGCGGCGGCCTCGGGCGAGCGCCACTGGTAGTCGGCCAGCTGGCGGACGGCCCGGGCCGTGTCCGGCGGGAGCTGGTCGAGCTCGGCCTCGGCCAGGCGGGCCGCGTCCGACGGGTCGGGGAACAGCGCCTGGCGCTCCTGTTCGACGGCCCGGTCGAGCAGCTCCCGGACCTGCTCGAGGGTGCCGTCCAGGCGGCCCCGCTCGCGCAGCTCCCGGCGCCGGTCGCGGGCCTGGCGGAGCAGGTCGCGCAGGCCCCTGGTGCCGGGCATGCCCTGGCGGAGCAGGTTGCGCAGGGCGTCGGCGGCCCGGTCGCCGGACAGGACCCGGTCCCCGAGCCGGTCCAGGGCCTTGGCCACGTCGAACGGCGGCTCCAGGGGGTCGGGCCCACCCCGCCAGGCCCCGTAGCGGTAGCTCATCCGCCGTCTGCCATTCGACAGGCTCGCCTCCGAGAACTTATCCGCCGTCTGCCATTCGACAGGCTCGCCTCCGAGATACTCATCCGCCGTACACCGTGCGGCCGGGCAGCTCCTCCTTGGCCAGGCGCTTGGACAGGTGGAGGCCCTCCATGGCGAACTCGAGGGCGGCCGCGGCCAGCCCGGGCGTCTCGGCCCCGTGGTCGTCGCCGAGGCGGCGCAGCAGCTGGGCCAGCCCCGGCACCGGACCGATCCGGGCCAGCAGGTCCCCCGCCGGGACCAGGTCGCCGGTCTCCACGGTGGCACCCTCGTCGAAGCGGTGCAGCAGCCCCGACAGGTCGGACCCGGCCAGGCGGGCCCGCCAGGTCTCGGCAACCGACCGGCGCAGCAGGTGCTTGAGCAGGTCCAGCTCGCGGCCCTCCTCGAGCTGGTCGAACTCGACCTTGCCGAGGGAGACGGGCAGGACGGCCCACAGGTCGGCCACCCTGGCCACCGCCACCTCCTCGCCGGTGACGGCGGCCCGGCGCACGGCTGAGGCCGCGACCGTCTCGGCGGCGGCGATGGCGAACCGGGCCGAGACGCCGGAGCGGGCGTCGATCTGGGGCGACTCGCGCACTGCCCGGGTGAACCGGGCGATGACCTCGAGCAGGTGGCCGGGGACGAGCGGGCGGCCGAGGGGCTGCTCGTCCCAGGCGAGCACGGCCTCCTGGCGGATCAGGGTCACCTCGTCGTCCAGGCGCAGCGGGTAGTGGGTGCGGACCTCGGCCCCGAAGCGGTCCTTGAGCGGGGTGATGATGCGGCCCCGGTTGGTGTAGTCCTCGGGGTTGGCGCTGGCGATCAGGAGCAGGTCGAGGGGCAGCCGCAGCTGGTAGCCGCGGACCTGGATGTCACGCTCCTCGAGCACGTTGAGCAGCGCCACCTGGATCCGCTCGGCCAGGTCGGGCAGCTCGTTGACGCTGAAGATGCCCCGGTTGGTGCGGGGCACCAGCCCGTAGTGGACGGTCTCGGGGTCGCCGAGGGTGCGGCCCTCGGCCACCTTGATCGGGTCGACGTCGCCGATGAGGTCGCCGACGCTGGTGTCGGGGGTGGCCAGCTTCTCGCCGTAGCGCTCGGAGCGGTGGCGCCAGGCCACTGGCAGCTCGTCGCCCAGCTCGTCCAGCCGCCGCCGGCAGGACGTGCAGGTGGGCACGAACGGGTGGTCGTTGATCTCGCAGCCGGCCACCACCGGGGTCCACTCGTCCAGCAGGTGGTGCAGCGAGCGGATCAGCCGGGTCTTGCCCTGCCCGCGCTCGCCCAGGAGCACGATGTCGTGCCCGGCGAGCAGGGCCCGCTCCAGCTCGGGCAGCACGGTGTCGTCGAACCCGACGATGCCGGGGAAGCGTTCGCCTCCCTCGGCCAGCCGGCGCAGGAGGTTGTCGCGGAGCTCGTGCTTGACGGCCTTGTAGCGGTGCCCGGAGGCCCGGAGCTCAGCAAGGGTGGTGGGGGTCGGCGGGGTGGCGGTGGTCATGCGCGCCCTTCTGTCGCTTGTGGTGCAACGCCCATGGTGGCCCCGGTCGCACCATTACGCACGCCGGCCCTAGGCTTCGGCGGCGCGGCGCCAGGCGGCCCGGCCGAGCTGGGTGAAGGCGCCGAGGAAGCGGCCCGTGAGATCGGCGGCGTCGTAGTCCTCGAGGACGGCGGCGACGGTGCGGGCGTCGAGGCGGCGGGTGCAGGCGGCCACGTCCAGCGGGACGTCGTCGCGGATGGCCATGAGCTCCCGGTTGAGCTCGTAGGTGGCCCGCTGGGTGACCAGGGCCTCGGCGACCCAGCCGCCGAGCAGCCGGGCGACCCCGGCCGGGTCGCCGAGGGCCTCCTCGACCGTCGGGTAGGCGGCCAGCAGCCGGGCGGCGGTGACGGCGCCGATGCCCTTGACCCCGGGCAGGCAGTCGCTGGCGTCGCCCCGCAGGGCCGCGAAGGCCGAGTAGGAGGCCGGGCCGACCCCGTAGCGGGCCCGCAGCCAGCTCGGCGAGACCTGCTCCATGCGGCCGCCGGTGACCAGGTAGAAGACCTGCACGGTGGGGGCGACGAGAGCGAAGGCGTCCTGGTCGCCGGTGGCCAGGGCGGCCGCGACCCCGCGCCGCCGAGCCAGCGCGGCCGCCGACCCGAGGACGTCGTCGGCCTCCAGCCCGGACGGCACGGCGACGCAGATCCCGAGCTGCCGCAGCAGGCCCGGGAGCTCGTCCAGCAGGTCGACCAGGGTGTCGTCCTTGGGCGGGCGGGCCGACTTGTAGCCGGGGTGGCGGTCCCGGCGCAGGGAGCGGATCGGGTCGTCGAACCCGACCACGCAGGCGCTCGGCCGGGTCGCGGCACCGATCCGGGCCAGCATGCCCAGGACCCGCTGGCGGGCCTCTCCCGGTGGCGCCTCGGCCCCGCCGACGGCGTGGTAGGCGCGGTGGGCCAGCCCGTTGCCGTCGACGGCCAGCAGCACCGGCACCGGCCGCCGCGACCCGCGACCCTGGCGGCGCCGCCCTTCGGGCGCCGGCCGCGCCCGGGTCGCCGGGGCCTGCGTCTCGTCGGCCGCCGGTTCGTCGAGCTCGAACAGCTGGGGGGACTCCGCGGCGGGTATGGGAGGCATGCGACAACGATCACCCTCGGACGCCAAGCGCGCAAGGTGCCGGTTCTTCGGTCCCGGTGGCGGCTTGGTAGATTGTGGCGATGGCAGGCAGCGTCCAGGTGGAGCAGGGCCGGCGACGCCGGCGTCGCCGGCAGGACTCCGAGCAGGAGATCCTGGTGGCGGCCGGGCGGCTGCTGCGCGAGCGGCCGTTCCGGGAGCTGACCGTGGACGACCTGATGGCCGCCACCAGCCAGTCCCGCACCGCCTTCTACCGCCACTTCACCGACCGCCAGGACCTGCTGGTCCACCTCGTCAGCGACCTCAACGAGGAGCTGTGGGAGATGAGCGCCGGCTGGCTCCGGGGCAGCGGCGACCCGCTGGTCGAGGGCCGGGCGTCCCTGGAGCGCCTGGCCGACGTGTACGCCGCCCACGGCCCCATGCTGCGGGCCATCGCCGAGGCGGCCAGCCACGACGCCGACGTCGAGGACGTCTACCGCAACCTGGTCCAGGGCTTCGTCGACGCCACCGCGGCCCGGATCCGCCGCGACGCCGCCGCCGGCCGGACCAGCCTGGCCCACCCCGACCATGTCGCCGCCGCCCTGGTCTGGATGACCGAGCGCCACCTGGCCGCCACCTTCGGCCGGGTCGGGGCCACCGACGCCGACCGCGCGGCCGCCCTGGAGACCCTCTTCACCATCTGGATGCGGACCCTGTACAGCCCCGACCCCAGGCCGGCCGGCGGGGGGTCCGGGGGGCGCAAGCCCAGCCCCCCGGAGGAGTAGGGCCGGCTGTGCGTGCGGTCACGATCTCCGACGGGCGGCTGGTGGCGGCCGAGCGGCCCGACCCGCAGCCGGGGCGGGGCGAGCTGCTGGTCCGGGTGGCGGCCGCCGGGATCAACGGCGCCGACCTGCACCAGGTCAGGGGGGCGTACCCGGCCCCGCCGGGCAGCCCGCCCGACATCCCCGGGCTGGAGCTGGCCGGCGAGGTTGCCGCCGTGGGGCCCGGCGTCTTCCGCTTCGCCCCGGGCGACCGGGTCATGGCCGTGGTCGGCGGCGGCGGGCAGGCCGAGCTGGCCGTGGTCCACGAGCGGACGGCGATCCCGGTGCCCGACGAGCTTGGCTGGGCCGAGGCCGGCGGGTTCCCCGAGGTCGTCACCACGGCCCACGATGCCCTGTTCACCCAGGCCGGTCTCGGCCTCGGCGACCGGCTCCTGGTCCACGGCGCCGCCGGCGGGGTTGGCACGGCCGCCGTCCAGCTGGGTGCCGCCGCCGGGGCCCGGGTCGTGGCCAGCGTCCGCAACCCCGGCCATCACCAGGCCGTGGCCGAGCTCGGCGCCGCCGTGGTCGCCGACCCCGCCCAGGCGTTCGAGCACGGACCCTTCGACGTGATCCTGGAGCTGGTCGGCGCCCCCAACTTCCCGGCCAACCTCGACGCCCTGACCACCGGCGGCCGCCTGCTGGTCATCGGGGTCGGCGCCGGGGCAGCGGTCGACCTCGACCTTCGCAAGCTGATGGCCCGCCGGACCCGCGTGCTCGGCTCTCACCTGCGCGCGCGCCCTCTGGAGGAGAAGGCCGACGCCGCCCGCCGGGTCGAGCACCAGACCCTGCCCCTGGTCGCCGACGGGCGCCTCCGCATCCCGGTGGCCGCCACCTTCCCCCTGGAGGAGGCCCAGGAGGCCTACGACCGCTTCACCGCCGGCGGCAAGCTCGGCAAGCTCGTCCTGGTCACTGGCTCGGCGTAGCCCCGGCCGACCTGGCCTCGGCCTGGACGCCGACCTGGCGCTTGAGCCGGCCCAGGATGGCCGAGATGCCGCGCAGGCGCAGGGGCGAGATCACCCGGTCGAGGCCGAGGGCGGTGTAGAAGCCGTTGGGCACGGCCAGGACCTCGGCCGCGGTGGCGCCGTTGAGGCCCTCGGACAGGATGCCGGCGAAGCCGCGGGTGGTCGGCGCCTCTGGCGGGGCGTCGAAGTGGATGGTCACCCGGTCGCCCTCGTCCAGCTCGGTGGCCAGGAAGAACGGGGTCTGGCACTCCGGCACCTGCTCCATCGCGTCCCGGTGGCCGGCCAGGCGCTCTGGCAGCGGCGGCACCCGTCGCGAGTAGTCCAGCAGCGCCTCCAGGCGCAGCTCGGCCGGGAGGTCGGCGAACTCCTCGACGATCTCCTGCAGCCTGGCCGGCATCGCCATCCGCTAGCCAACCGCCTTGAGCCGGGGGTCGGGGCCGGGGTCGCTGGAGCGCTCGATCGGTACCCGGACCGAGTTGCCCCACTCGACCCAGGAGCCGTCGTAGTTGCGGACGTGGCGGAACCCGAGCAGCTGGCTGAGCACGAACCAGGTGTGGCTGGAGCGCTCGCCGATGCGGCAGTAGGCGACGATGTCGTCGTTGGCGCCGAGGCCGAGCTCACCCTCGTAGATGGCCCGCAGGTCGTCGGCCGACTTGAAGGTGCCGTCCTCGTTGGCCGCCCGCTTCCAGGGCACGTTGGCCGCGCCGGGGATGTGGCCGCCGCGCAGGGCGCCCTCCTGCGGGTAGTCGGGCATGGCCAGCAGCTC
>JASLIH010000073.1 GCA_030152105.1 Actinomycetes bacterium | reverse complement strand
CGGGCGGCGTCGTGGCGGCGCCGGTTGAAGCGCCGGTCGACGGCCTGCTGGACCCGGCGGCGGGCCGGCTGGAACAGCGCCGCCACGGCCAGGGTGGCGGCCGCGACCACCAGGCTGGAGTCGCGGCCCAGGAGTTGGCCGAGCCCGAGCACGACCAGGGCGTAGCCGCCGCCCAGCAGCAGGGTGAGCAGCCCGTAGGCCAGGGTGCGGCTGATGATGTGGTCCAGGTCATAGAGGCGGTAGCGCAGCACCGCCGCCCCGGTGGCCACCGGCGGGACCACCAGGCAGCAGCCGACAGCCACGCTGAACAGGGTCCCGGCGGCCGACCCCCCGACCGCCAGGCTGAACAGGACGCCGACGGCGCCCAGCCCCACCAGCACCGCGCCGAGCGCCACCCAGCGCAGCTGCAGCCGCTCGACCCCGCGGGCGTGGCGGAACCGCGCCACCAGGGACGCCGCGGCGGCCACCAGCCCTACGACGGTGACCGCCAGGGCCGTCCGGTTGGCCGCCAGCAGGACCCCGTCGAGGCCACGGAGGTCGAAGGGGCCGCCGTGGGCCTGGTAGCGCGGGTCCACCGGTCCGCCGGCCAGGGTCACCACCAGCACCAGGACGGCTGGTGTGAGCGCCATCACCCAGGCCAGCCAGCGCCAGCCGGGCGAGGGCAGTGCCCCGGTGGGCGTCAGCAGCAGGACGAAGCCGATCAGGATCAGGGCCGTGAACGTGGTCGCCGGCTGGTACAGCACGGCGTAGCGGGCGACGGGCAGCGCGCCCGGGCGGACCAGCAGCCCGTACACGAAGTACTGGGCGTTCGCGGCGGTGGCGGTCAGGGCCAGGGCGATGCCCAGCAGCAGCCAGCCCACCGGGTGCGCCGGGCGGCGGGCGGCCACGACCGCCCCAACCGTGACCGAGCTCACCATCGCCAGGACGGGAACGGCGACGGCCGGGAAGGTGAACTGGACCAGGTCGGCCCGGCCGGCCTGGCGCAACAGCTCATCCAGCCACGGCACGGCCGCCAGGCAGAGCAGGCTCGCCAGCCACAGCGCCCACGCCAGCCCGGCCGTCCACCGGCGCGGCCGGCCCGGTCCGGCGGTCGACGTCATCGCCGTGGTCCTGGCTGCTTGCAGCGCACCACCGATCCGGCCACCTCCCACGCTCGTCAGCCCCCAGTGTGGCCAGCCTGCGTCCGGGCAGCGTTACGGAGGACAGACCGGCCTCGGCTGGCCCGAGGCACCTACCAATCAACAACGCGTGACTCCGTGCTTGCCTTGCCGCCCAGCCAGGCAGTGTTGACGAAGGCCAGCGGCTACGGGCCGCCCGTAGGACATCGACGATCTGCTCGCGCCGCACCGCGGCTCAGAGGCGGCCGGCCTCGATGATGCGCTTGAGGAAGGCCTGGGTACGGGGGTCGCTCGGCTCCGAGAGGATCTGCTCGGGCGGTCCCTGCTCGCGGATGACCCCCTGGTCGAGGAAGCAGATCCGGCTGGAGGCCTCGCGGGCGAAGGACATCTCGTGGGTGGCCACGAGCATGGTCATGCCCTCCTCGGCCAGCTCCCGGACGATGTTGAGGACCTCGGCGACCAGCTCGGGGTCGAGGGCGCTGGTGATCTCGTCCAGCAGCAACAGCTTGGGCCGCATCGCCAAGGCCCGCACGATCGCCACCCGCTGCTGCTGGCCGCCGGACAGGCTGTCGGGGTACTGCTTGCGCTTCTCATACAGCCCGACCCGCTGCAGCAGCGCGTCGGCCCGCTCCTCGGCCTGCTGGCGCTTGAGCCCGAGCACCTGGCGGGGGGCCAGGATGATGTTCTGGAGCACGTTCATGTGGGGGAACAGGTTGAAGCTCTGGAACACGATGCCGACGTCGCGCCGGTGCTCGTCGACATTGACGCCCGTGCCGCTGACGACCTTGCCCTGAAGGCTGATGGTGCCGCCCTGGATCGGCTCCAGGGCGTTGACGCAGCGCAGCAGGGTCGACTTGCCGCACCCGGAGGCGCCGATGAGGCTGACCAGCTCGTGCTCGCCGACGGTCAGGTCGATGCGGTTGAGGACCTGGTGATCGCCGAAGCGCTTCTCGACCCCCCGCAGCTCGAGGAAGTTGGCGTCCTTGGCGGCCGGCTCGGACACCGGGGGCTCGAAGATGCCGCCGCTGTCGTCAGCCACGGCCGGTCACCTCCCTCCGATCCGCAGGCGCTCCTGGTCGCGCCGAAGCAGCCGGTCGGTGAGGCGGGTCATGGGAAACGTGATCACCACGTAGCAGAAGGCCAGGACGGTGAATGAGCTCAGGTTGAAGTTCTGGCCGGCGTAGATCTGGGCCCGCCGGAACCCGTCCAGGACGCCGATGACGCCGATCAGGGCGGTGTCCTTCTGCAGGCCGATGAAGTCGTTCAACAGCGGCGGGATCACTCGCCGGACCGCCTGGGGCAGCACCACGAAGCGCATGGTCTTGCCCTGGGACAGGCCCAACGAACGGGCGGCCGCGGTCTGGCTCCAGTGGATGCTCTCGATCCCGGCCCGATACACCTCGGCCACGTAGGCGCCGTACAGGATGGTCAGGGCCAGCGCGGCCAGCGTGTACTGCGACAAGTCGCTGAAGAAGGGCACCCCGGAGATGGGGAGGCCGAAGCCGATCATGTAGATCAGCACGATCCCGGGGATGGCCCGGAACAGGTCGATGTAGCCGACCGTCAGCCATCGCAGAGGGGCGGTGACCCTGCTCCGCGTGCCCCGGAGCAGGGCCAGGACCAGCCCCCAGATAAGCACGGCCGCCTCGGCGACGAACATCAGCGACAGGTTCGTCTTGAACCCCTCGATGACCGAGGGGGCGCTGTCCTTGATGTTCTGCCAGCTGAAGAAGGTGTCGAGGAACTGGTCCATGGCCGCCCGTCCTGACCAGCGTCAGACCGGGATCTCGGGCACGGCAGCCTGCTCGGCGAAGTACTTCTGGAACAGCTTGTCGCGGGTGCCGTCCTCCTTCATCTGGGTGATCACCTGGTTGAACGTCTCCAGGTTCTTTGAGTCGCGGTTGAGCACCGCCCCGTAGACCTCGCCGGTCTTGAACTGGCCGACCACCTCGGCGTCCCCGACCTGCCCTGCCTCGACGGCGCCGAGCACGATCGGGGTGTCGAGCAGCACCGCGTCGATCTGGCCGGCCTTCAGGGCCTGGAAGCTGTCCACCGTCGTGCTGTAGACCCTGGCCTCGGTGGCCGGCTGGATCTTGTCGGTGATGAAGGCGGCTCCAGTGGTGTTGATCTGGGCGCCCCAGCGCAGCTTCTTGGCGTCGTCGAGGCTGGCCACCTTGATGCCCTTCCTGGCCAGGACGCCCTGGTTGGCGTCGAAGTAGGGCTCGCTGAACTGGACCACCTTGGCGCGCTTGGGGGTGATGGTGACCTGGCTGAAGTTGATGTCGCAGTCGCACTGCTGGCCGGCGACCAGCCCGGCGAACGGCATCTCGACGAACTTCACCTGGTTGATGCCAAGCCGCTTGGCCAGCTCCTTGGCGAAGTCGACCTCGAACCCGCCGGTGAGGTTGTCGTAGTCGTTGCCAATCCAGAACGGCGGGGCCGGCAGCTCGGTCCCCACGGTCAGGGTGCCCGGCGTGATCAGGCCCTCCAGCTGGGTCGTGCCGCCGCTCTGGGCCCCCGACGGCTCCTTGTCGTCGCCGCCGCAGCCAGCCGCCACCAGCGCGACCGCCAAGACGAGGCCGAGGAGCGCGCCGCGTCGCCATCCGCGTGCCTTCATGGTGTTCCTCCTCATCTCTCCCATCCCCACGGAATTGAGTGCACGATAACCACTCCTGGCCTCCTCGTCTCCAGTTGCCGGCGGCACTGGACCTGCTCGGGACCATGGAGCTGGCAAGAGCCGGCGGCGGGCGCCTAGGTGCAAGGAGACCCGGCCGCCTTGCCACTCGACCTCATCGACTTCGCGTTCGCGGTAGTCCTCGCAGGCCGGCCTCGCAGGCGAGCAGCTCCGCGTCCCGAGGAAGCGTCTGGAGGGCTGCCAGCCTGATGTTGCCCGGCCTCGTCCAGGGCCGGGGCTCAGGCGCCGGTGGCGGCGCGGTCGGCGACGGCGTACTGGGCGATGCCCTCGCCGAAGGACCAGTCCTCTCGCCCGACCTCGACCAGGCTCACGAAGACGTTGCCGGGCGCGATTCCGGCTTGTTCCTTGAGACCGTCGGCGATCCATCGGTAGAGCGCCTCTTTCTTCTCGACGGAGCGGCCACGGGCCAGGGTGACCTGGATCAGCACGATGCCGTCGTCGCGGTTGACGTCCAGGTAGTGGCGGTCGTAGATGAGCCTCCCGGATGGGTGCTCGGTGATCACCTGGAAGCGGTCGTCGGCCGGGACGGCGATGGTCTCGACCATCGCCCGGTGGACGACGTCGCCGATGGCGGCGAGCTCCTCCTCGGCGTGTCCCTGGTGCAGGTCGATCCGGACCAGCGGCATGGCATGTCCTTCCCTCAGGGCCGCGACCAGCCTGGCTCGGCCGGGTGGACCTCCCCGGCAAGCCCGTCCACGGCCACCAGCTCGTTGCGGAACACTAGCGGCGCCTTGGTCCAGACCAGCACGTCCCGGACCCAGCGGCCATAGCCGCGCCGCCACTTGGGCGCCAGCCCCGCTACCTCGCCGTCGGCGCTGCGTCATCCCCCGACGCCTGGTCGCTTCCGGCTCGGGCCTTCTCGCGCCGCGCCGCCTCGTAGGCATCAAGCATCTGCTTGAACTGGCGCCGTTTTGCCTCCGGGATGACCTGGACGAACACGACGACGACGACCCCGGTCCAGAGTGCGAAACCGAGCGCATAGAGCAGGTCGGCGACCAGGCCAAGCAGCTCCGTCGTCACCTCCGATCTGAGCAGGTAGCCACCGACATGCGCGGCCAGGCCAACCACGCCGGCGATCCCCAGGCTCCAGTACAGGAAATGCTGCCCGTACACCGACCGACGCACCCGCGGCAGGTGCTCGCCTACCCAGTCGAGGAGTTCACGACGATCCTGCTCCTCGAGATCAGACAACCAGTCTTGGCCTGGAGCGCGTTCCTCGTCGGTGAACGCGGGTGGAGCGTCCTTGGCTCCCGGTCCTTCGGACATGGTCGAACCTCCTGATGCCACCTCGGATCCGCGGCCTCACTGTGAGGCCGTCGGGACCCGGGCGTACAGGCGTTGTGAAACCAGCTCCTCGGCGTGCACCTGGCCTCGGGAGGCGTGCCC
>JASLIH010000002.1 GCA_030152105.1 Actinomycetes bacterium | reverse complement strand
CTCGGCCAGGAGCAGGTCGCGGGCGACCACCATCTCCTCGGCGGCGGCCGGCCAGCCGGCCAGCCCGAGCATGGCCGACACCTCGCCCTCGTGCATCTGGGCGCCGTCGGTCAGCGAGGCGTCCTCGGCGTGGTCGGCGATCACGGCGTCGAACGCCCTGGCGTACTCGAGCGCGAACCGCAGCAGCCGGGCCTCGCGGATCGGGCGGCCGTCGTCGGAGAAGCAGTCCACCGCGGCGGCCGAGCGGGCCATGGCGCCCAGCTCGGCCAGCTCGCTCCCCCGCTGGCCGAGGGTCACCGCCCCGACCGGGAACACGTCGACGAGGCCGACCTCGCGGCCCCGGGCGGCCACCATCTCGACCACCCCGGCGTTGTCGGCCACCGGGTCGGTGTTGGGCATCGGGCAGACGGCGGTGTAGCCGCCGAGGGCGGCCGCCCGCGACCCGGTCTCGATGGTCTCGGCGTCCTCGCGGCCCGGCTCTCGCAGGTGCACGTGCAGGTCGACCAGGCCGGGGCAGACGACCAGCCCGTCGCAGTCCACGACCTCGGCCCGGCCGGCGTCCAGGCCGGGCCCGACCTCGGCGACCCGGCCGTCGTCGACCAGCACGTCGGCCCGGGTATCGGTGCGCGAGGCCGGGTCGACCAGCCGGCCCCCCTTCAGCAGGGTCTTGCTCATGCGACCCCCCGACCCATCGGGACACCCCTCTGGGGTTCCCCGAACCCCTCCGTCGGGCCACCCAGCAGGAGATACAACAGGGCCATGCGGACGCTGATGCCGTTGGCCACCTGGTCGGCGATCACCGAGCGCTCCAGCGAGTCGGCCACCTCGGCGGCGATCTCGACCCCCCGGTTCATCGGCCCCGGGTGCATGACGATGGCGTGGTCGGCCATGGCGTCCAGCCGGCGCCCGTCCAGCCCGTACAGGCGCGCATACTCGCGCAGGGACGGGAAGAACCCGGCCCGCTGCCGCTCCAGCTGGACCCGGAGCATCATCACCACGTCCTGCTTGGGCAGGACCGCGTCCAGGTCGTAGGAGACGGCCACCCCCCAGGTCTCGACCCGGGCCGGGAGCAGGGTCGGCGGGGCGACCAGGGTGACCTCGGCCCCCATGGTGGTGAGGGCGAGCACGTTGGAGCGGGCGACCCGGGAGTGGAGCACGTCGCCCACGATGGCCACCTTGAGGCCGTCGAAGCCGGGGAACCGCTGGCGGATGGTGTACAGGTCGAGCAGGGCCTGGGTCGGGTGCTCGTGGGTGCCGTCGCCGGCGTTGACCACCACCGCCTCGACCCACTCGGCCAGCCGCCAGGGGGCCCCGGAGGCGCCGTGGCGGATGACGATGGCGTCCACCCCCATGGCCTCCAGGGTGATGGCCGTGTCCTTGAGGCTCTCGCCCTTGGAGACGCTGGACCCCTTGGCCGAGAAGTTGATCACGTCGGCCGACAGGCGCTTGGCGGCCAGCTCGAAGGAGATCCGGGTCCGGGTCGAGTCCTCGAAGAACAGGTTGCAGACGGTGCGGCCACGCAGGGTCGGGACCTTCTTGATCGCCCGGTCGGTGACCTTGGCCAGGTGGGCGGCGGTGTCAAGGACCCGGGTGATGTCGTGGGCGGTGAGGTCGGCCGCCGACAGCAGGTGCTTGTCCATCTACGAAGCCACCACCTTCTCGGCGGGGCCCTCGACGACCACGCCGTCGGAGCCGTCGGTCTCGGCCAGCTGGACCCTGACCGCCTGGCCGAGGGCGGTGGGCAGGTTCTTGCCAACGTAGTCGGCCCGCAGGGGCAGTTCGCGGTGGCCACGGTCGACCAGCACGGCCAGCTGGATGGCCCGCGGCCGGCCGAAGTCGGTCAGGGCGTCGAGGGCGGCCCTGACCGTCCGCCCGGTGTAGAGGACGTCGTCGACCAGGACGACGACCTTGCCGGCCAGGTCGAACGGCAGCTCGGTGTCGTGGGTGGCCTGTGGCGGCCGGGTGCCGATGTCGTCGCGGTACATGGCGACGTCAAGGGTGCCCGCCGGGACCTGCCGCCCCTCGATCTCGCTCAGCTTGGCCGCCAGCCGCCTGGCCAGGGGCACCCCGCGAGTGTGGATGCCGACCACCACCAGCCCGTCGGTGCCCTTGTTCCGCTCGACGATCTCGTGCGCGATCCGGACCAGCGCCCGCTGGACGTCGGCGGCGTCCAGCACCGTCGCCATCCCGGACATCAACAACGCCCCCAGCCCACAGGGCGTGGAGGCGTCGGACAGCACAGCATCAGTTCCTGGCTCCCTTCCCGGCCTCACAGGACCGGCCCTTAAAGGTCGCTCGTCGCCGCGCATGGTAGCCCCCCGGCCGGACAGGCTCAAGCACCGCTGGTCGGTGAGCCAGCTCCGGGACAGACCCGCTCAGGCGAAGGGGTTCTCGACGCTGACGCCACCGATCCGGCGGCCGGGCTGGAGGTCCTCGGTCAGGAGGCGGGTCGCGCCGGAGCGCCGGGCCGCCTCGACGATCAGCGCGTCCCAGAAGGAGAGGGTGTGGCGTTCCTCGAGCTCGGAGGCGGCGAGGACGAGCAGGACGTCGATCTGCACCAGCGGCCACTCGGCGTAGAGCGCGACGATCTGTCGGGCCCGGCCGCGCGGCATCGGCGGGTCGAACTTGCGCGTGGCCACGACGTGGAACTCCTGCAGCACCTGGGTACTGAGCACGCCGGCCCGGTCCCGCCAGAGCGCAGCGAGGATCGCCTGGGCGATCGCCTGCTTTCGGCGCTCCGACCGGTCATGGGCGTAGGCCAGGACGTTGCTGTCGACGAAGGTCGCCTGGCGTTCGGCCACGCGCGCTATTCCTCGTGGAGATCGTCCCGCTGCCAGGTCCTTCCGCCCCGGAGGAAGGTGAGGACGGCCAGGACCCGGCGGTGGTCGGAGGGGGCGGCGGGGAGGCCGAGCTTGGTGAAGATGCTGGAGATGTGCTTCTCGACCGCGCCCTCGGTGACGACCAGGCGGTCGGCGATGGCGGCGTTGCTGCGGCCCTCGGCCATCAGGGACAGGACGTCGAGCTCGCGGGGGCTGAGGGTGGCCAGGGGGTCGGCCTTGCGGCGGCGGCCGAGGAGCTGGGCGACGACCTCGGGGTCGATGGCGGCGCCGCCGTCGCCGACCCGGCGGACGGCGGCCAGGAACTCGCCGACGTCGGCGACCCGGTCCTTGAGCAGGTAGCCGACGCCCTGGGCGCCGCCGGCGAGCAGGTCACCGGCGTAGCGCTCCTCCACGTACTGGGACAGGACCAGGATGGCCGTCCCGGGGGCTCGTTCGCGGACCTCGAGGGCGGCCCGCAGGCCCTCGTCGGTGTGGGTGGGCGGCATGCGGACGTCGACAACGGCCAGGTCGGGGCGGTAGGCGTCGACGGCCGCGACCAGGCCGGGGCCGTCGCCGACCTGGGCGACGACCTCGACCCCGCCGTCGGCCAGCAGCCGGGCCAGGCCCTCGCGCAGCAGGACGGAGTCCTCGGCGATCACGACCCGCACGGAGGCTCCCCCCTGATCACCGAGGGAATTCTCGGGGCGATCACGACCCGCACGGCAGCTCCGCCCGGATCACCGTCGGGCCGCCGGGTGGGCTGGTGACGGTGAGGTGGCCGTCGACGCCGGCCACCCGGTCGGCCAGGCCGCGCAGGCCGCTGCCCTTGGCCGGGTCGGCCCCGCCGGCGCCGTCGTCGATCACCTCGACGATGAGCAGGTCGCGGTGGCGGGTGATGCGGACCCCGATCTCGGACGCCCGGGTGTGCTTGGCCGCGTTGGTCAGGGCCTCGGCGACCACGAAGTAGGCGGCCGACTCGACCGGGTCGGGCAGGCGGCCGGTGGACACGTCGACCCCGACCGGGACGGGCGAGCGGGCGGCCAGGGCGGAGATGGCCGCGTCGAGGCCCCGGTCGGCGAGCACGGCCGGGTGGATGCCGCGGGCCAGGTCGCGCAGCTCGGCCAGGGCCCGCTTGGCCTCCTCGTGGGCCTCGCCGACCAGGGCGGTGGCGGCGGCCGGGTCGGTCTCCAGCTTGGCCCTGGCCATGCCCAGGTCCATGGCCAGGGCGACCAGCCGCTGCTGGGCGCCGTCGTGCAGGTCGCGCTCGATCCGGCGGCGCTCGGCCTCGGCCGAGTCGACCGCCCGGTCGCGGCTCGCCTGGAGGGCCTCGACCCTGGCCCGCAGCTGGCTGTCGCTGGGGCCGAGCAGGGCCAGGGCGACCGCGCCGTGGGCGGCCGCCATGCCCTTGACCGCCCAGGCGGCGGCCACGCACAGGGCGGCCCCGGCCACGCCGGCCAGGATCGCCTCGGGCAGGGTGTCGATCACCAGGTTGGCACGCACGCCGTCGTTGAACAGCGCCATCCCGCCGTCGGACGGGATCCAGAACCACAGCGGCGCCGTCAGCATGCCCAGGGCCAGGGTCCACAGGGTGGTGGTGACCACGAACCAGATCAGCCCCAGCGGGAACAGCACGACCAGGTAGGCCAGGTCCTTCCAGGTGGCGGGGTCGGCGGCCAGCACCCGGGCCCGCCGCCACAGCGACCCGGCGGGCAGCGGCCGGTAGGGGTCGGGGATGTCGACGCCCAGCATCGCCCGTACCCAGCGCCGCTCCAGCCAGGCCCCGCCCCGCCAGGCCAGCAGGGTCAGGGCGAGCACGAACACCCCGATCCAGATGATCAGTGTGCCAACGCCGAGCAGCAGCCCCGTGGCCAGCACGACGTGCCAGGTCAGCCCCACGAACATGCTGACCAGCAGGTAGATGGTGGCCGTCAGGGTCCTCGGCTGGCGCAGCGGGGCCAGCGCCCGCCCCAGCGCGCTCCCGCCTCCCGGCGTCCCCGCCGCCGCCTGCCCGATCGCCATCGCCTGCTCCTTGGTGTCGCTCCGATCTTGCCAGCCAAGGCTAGGTCGCGGGAGCCGGCCGGCCCATCCGGCAGCCCGGCCGGCCGGGGTGGGGACAACCCGAGATCAGGGCCGGGGAAGAAGGCCCTCGAGGTGGTCGGTGATCAGGCGGTCGACCAGCTCGTCGGGCTCGCTGGGCCAGGGGAAGGTGGGCGCGGCGAGCAGCAGCGAGGTGATGCCGTGGACCAGGACCCACAGGCCGATCGAGATCTGGAGGGGGTCGCCGGGCCGGAGGGCGCCGGCGTCGAGGCAGCGCTGGACGGACTCGACCAGGTGGTTGAAGGTCTCGGAGCGGTACAGGTACTCGTCGTCGACGTTGTCGGGGACGTGGTTCTTGTACATGAACAGGACCCGGTAGGCCTCGGCGTTGCGGAGGCCGAAGCGGACATAGGCCTGGCCGCGGCGGCGCAGCGCCTCCAGCGGGTCGGCGACGCCGGCCTCGGCGGCGGTCATCTCGTCGTCGAGCTGGCGGAACTGCTCCTCGCAGACGGCGAAGATCAGCTCGGTCTTGTCGGCGAAATGCAGGTAGATGGACGGCGGCGTGACGCCGACGGCCTCGGCCACGGCGCGGATGGAGACCGCCTCCTCGTCGCCGGTCTCGGCCAGCAGTCGGGTGGCGGCGGCCAGGATCTCCTCGCGCAGGCGGGCGCCCTCCCCCCGCCGGGCCCGTGCCCGGCGGGAGGAGGCGGAGGACCGCGCGGCCGTCATCAGGCCCCGCTCGCCCCTGGCGCCTCGCGCAGCCCGACCCGGGCGTGCAGGCGGCGCAGCGGCGCCGGTGCCCACCAGTTGGCCCGGCCGGCCAGGCGCATGAACGCCGGCACCAGCAGGGCCCGGATCAGGGTGGCGTCGACCAGGATGGCCAGGGCGGTGCCGATCCCGAACAGCTTGAGGAAGCTGACCTCGGAGGTGGCGAAGGCGACGAACACGATCGCCAGCAGGGCGGCCGCGGTGGTGACGATGCGGCCGGTCCGCTCCAGCCCGGCCGCGACCGAGGCGACGGTGTCGCCGGTGCGGTCGTGCTCCTCCTTGATCCTCGACAACAGGAACACCTCGTAGTCCATGGAGAGCCCGAAGGCGATGCAGAACAGCAGCACCGGCATGGAGGTGTCGATCGTACCGGTTGGCGTGAACCCGAGAACGCCGGCCAGGTGGCCGTCCTGGAAGATGAAGACCATGGCCCCGTAGATGGCGGTCAGCGAGAGCAGGTTCAGCACCAGGGCCTTGACCGGGATGACCACGCTGCCGGTCATCAGGAACAGCAGGGCGAAGGTGACCAGGGCGATGATCGCGCCGGCGGCCGGGAGGTTGCCGAACAGCGACGCCTTGGTGTCGACCAGCTGGGCCGACGGGCCGGTGACCTGGGCGCCGAGCGGGGCGTCGAGGTGCCGGACGGCCGCCACCAGGTCCTCGCCGGCGGCCGAGTAGGGCTCGACCGATCCGACCACCGACAGCCAGGTGCCGTCGGCGGCGGCGAAGCGCCGGGCCTCGGGCGGCACGGCGCCGTCGCCGGTGGGCAGGGGGCCCTGGAGCCGCTGGCCGGCGGTGTAGCTGCCGGTGAGGGCGTCGACCCGGTCGACCCCGTCCAGCCGGGACAGGGCGGCGGCGTAGCTGTCGATGTCGGCCAGGTGGGCGGCCGGGTCGCCGATCCCGCGGGCGACCACCGACAGGGCGCTGGACTCGTCGGCGGCGAAGTTCGCCCGGACGGCCTCGGCCACCTGGCGGCCCTCGGCGCCGGCGGGCAGGACCCGGTCGTCGGGCAGGCCGAAGCGGACGCCAAGGAACGGGCTGCCCAGCAGGACCAGGAACGCGACCACGGCCAGGGCGATCGGGACCGGTCGGCGCATCACCGAGGTGGCGATCCGGTGCCAGAGCCCGGCCCCCGGCTCCCGGGTCGCGACGGCCGCGGCGGCGCGCCGGCGGCCGATGGGCAGCCGGAGCCGGTCGACCCGGCGGCCGAGCACGGCCAGCAGGGCCGGGAGCACGACCAGGGCGCCGATCGCGGCCAGGGCGACCACGGCGATGCCGGCGTAGCCGAAGGAGCGCAGGAAGTAGAGGGGGAACACCAGCAGGGCGAGCAGGGAGACGGCCACGGTGGCCGAGCTGAACAGCACCGTGCGGCCCGCGGTGCCCATGGTCACGACCAGGGCGTCGGCCGGTTCGCGGCCGGCCCGCAGCTCCTCCCGGTAGCGGGAGACGATGAACAGGCTGTAGTCGATGGCCAGCCCGAGGCCGAGCGCGGTGGTCAGGTTGAGGGCGTAGATGGAGACGTCGGTGACCTCGGCCAGGACCCGGAGCACGAGCAGGGTGCCGACGATGGCGAAGCCGCCGACGGCCAGGGGCAGGGCCCCGGCGACGGCGCTGGCGAACACCAGCACCAGCAGGAGCAGGGTGATCGGGACGGCGATGGCCTCGGCCCTGGCCAGGTCGGACTCGACCTGCTCGCCGACCTCGCGGAAGACCTGGGCCTGGCCGCCGACCTGGACCCGGAGGGCGGGGTCGTCGCGGGCGTAGGCGCCGGTGAGGGCGGCCGCCCGCTCGTCCAGGTCCTCCTCGTCGCCGGTGATGCGGCCCAGCACCAGGGCCTGGCTGCCGTCGGTGCTCTTCAGGGCGGGGGCGCCGGTGGCCCAGTAGGAGACGACCTGGGCCAGGTCGGGCTCGGCGGCCAGCCGCCTGGTCAGGGCCTCCCCGGCCGCGGCCACGGCCGGGTCGTCGACCTGGCCGCCCTTGGCGGTGACCAGCAGGACCAGGTTGGGGTCGCCGGTGCCGAACTCGTCCGCCAGGACCTTGGCGGCCCGGGTCGACTCGGCGCCAGGGTCGTCGAACCCGCCCGACTTGAGCCTGGTGATGGCGCTCCCCCCGAACGCCCCGGCGGCCACGACCACCACCAGCGTGGCCGCGAGCACCGCCCATCGTCTCCGGAGCAGGAACCGTGCCAGCCGCTCGAGCATGCCGTCCTCCTATCGCTGATAGCTTAGCGTTGTAAACTTAACAGCGATAAGCGAGATGTCAAGAGGGCGGTGAACGGCTAGCATTGGTCGCCGACCCGCCGACCCACGGAGCCTGCTCATGTGCACCGCTGTCCGCATTGTTGTTGCCGCCGCCGAACCGGAGCGGCGGCTGGAGCTGCGGCGGGCCGCGGTGACGGCCGAGTGGGAGGTGGTGGGCGAGGCCGCCGACGCCAACGCGGCCTACGTCGAGACGGTCGAGCGCCGGGCCCGGTTCCTGGTGCTGGACGCGAGCGCGGCCGGGCCCCGGCCGGAGGCGCTGGTGCGGCGGCTCCGGTCGACCAGCCCCAACGCCTTCGTGGTCGGGGTGGGCGAGGTCGCGGGGGTCGACGCCCTCGTTCCCGACGGCGCCCTGGACGGCCTGCGCGACACCATGCGCGAGCTGCTCCACGAGAGTGGCGACCACCAGCACGCCTGATCCGGCGGCGGAGGGCTAGAGGAAGCGGCTGCGGTAGGGGGCGGCCAGGTGGCGGCCGCCCGGGCTGGCGTGGCGGCCCTGGTAGGCGAAGGCGACCAGCACCAGCACCCCGAGGGTGAAGGAGCTGAGCCCGACCCCGAGCAGGGGCAGGGTCCGGTTGGGCCCGGTGGAGGCGAGCGGGCAGGCCCGGGCCAGCGAGTGCTCGACCCAGGCGAGGGTGGTCGACTGGCCGGGGCGCCGGACCACGGCGCGGACCTCGCGCATGCCGCTGAGGGAGACCTTGGCCGGCCACTCGAAGGTGCCCGAGGCGCTGGTCGTGACGGTGGCCTTGGACAGGGTGCGGTCGGAGGCCGGGTCGACCAGGGCCACGTTCAGGCGGGCGCTCTCGGGCATGCCGGTGCCCATGGTGGTGGCCCCGTCGCAGGTCAGGTCGTCGAGGCCGACATAGGTGACGGCGCCGGCGGGCTGGGCCACCGCGAGCAGGGCGAGCGCGGTCAGGCCGATCGTGGCCGCTCGCCGCCACCGCATGAGCACCCGCTCCTCCCGACCTCGGCGTCCGTCCGCCGCACGCCAGTGTCGCGCGGCTCCGTCGGGGAGCCTGCGCTCCTCTGACGATACGGAAACCTACCCAGCCGGGCGCATCCGCAACACTACGGAGTCATACGGAGGGATCGGGCGGATCGACCGGCTCACTCGGTCTGGAGGTCGATCCCGTCGACCAGCAGGCGGCCGTCGCCGGCCAGGTCGTGGCCGACGACCTCGAGGGCCAGGCTGGAGCCGGGAGCGGCGGTGCGGTGCTCGACCGCCAGCTGCTGCCAGCGATCGCTGTCGAGGGTGTAGCCGGCCTGGTCGGCGCTGACCTCGCGGCCGCCGTCGAGCTCCCGCAGGGCCAGGACGACCTGGCCGCCCTCGGGGGCCTTGACCCAGAAGACCGCCTCGTAGGTGGTGCCGGCCTCGGTGGTGGCGGCGTCCCGCCGGACCATGCCCGGCTGGCCGGCCCCGGGCCCGCCGGGGGTGACAGCGGCCGCCCAGCGGCCCGAGGCACCGCCCTCGACCCGCTCGACCTCGGCCCCGCCGAGGGGGGCCCAGCCGGCCAGGTCGCGCTCGAAGTCGCCGTTGGCGAGCAGGTTCCCCGGGGTCGGCCGGATCGGCCGGGTCGCCGGGGCGGTGCTCGCCGGGGCGGTGGTGGTCGCCGCCGGGGTGGTGGTCACGGTGGTGGCGGCCTGGGCCCGGGTGGTGGCCGGCGCCGCCGCCCGCCGGCCGCCGTTCCCGGCGTCGCGGGTCAGCAGCGCGATCACGGCGGTGATCGCGGCCAGGCTGAGCATGGCGGCCAGGAAGACCCGCTGCAGCGGTGACAGCCCGAACCGCTTGGGAGGTTCGGCCAGGTGCCTGGGGGCGCGCGCAGCCATGGGCGAATACTGGCTGGCGGGACCCGGCCCGGCAACACGGGGCAGCCGGCTCAGCCTGCCCCGCGGACCTCGGTGGCGATGTGGGCCAGGACGCCGTTGACGAACCGGCCCGACTCGGCGGTGGACAGCAGCTTGGCCAGCTCGATCGCCTCGTCGAGGACGACCGCCGTCGGCACCTCGGGACGGGCGGCCAGCTCGAAGGCGGCCAGCCGGAGCAGGTTGCGGTCGACCAGCGGCATCCGCTCGATCGTCCAGTGCTCGGCGGCGTCGGCGATGCGGGCGTCCAGCTCGACCCGCTGCCCGGCGACCCCGTCGACCAGCTCGACGGTGTAGGCGTCGGGAGCGCCGGCCTCGCGGTCGTCGCGGTGGCGGGCCAGCACTTCGGCCACCGGCCGGTCCAGCAGGTCGGCCTCGAACAGGATGTCGAGGGCCCGCCGGCGGGCGGCCGAGCGGGTGCCGGGCGCGGCCCGGGGAGGTTCGGGGGGGCCGGCGCGGCCCCCCCGATGCGCCAGGGGGTCGCTCACTGCACCCGGGTCAGGTACGCCCCGGAGCGGGTGTCGACCTTGATCCGGTCGCCGGTCTCCACGAACAGGGGCACCTGGACGACCGCCCCGGTCTCGACCGTTGCCGGCTTGGTGGCGCCCGAGACCCGGTCGCCCTTGATGCCGGGCTCGGTCTCGGTCACCTCGAGCTCGACCGCGGCCGGCAGCTCGACCCCGATGGCGGTGCCCTCGTAGAAGGTCACGTACGGGGTGGCGCCGTCGGTGAGCCAGCTGGCCACGCCGCCGACCGCGTCGGCGTCGACCACCGACTGGTCGTAGGTCTGGGTGTCCATGAAGTGGAAGCCGGTCTCGTCGCGGTACAGGTACTGCATCTCGCGCTTGTCGAGGATGGCCACCTCGACCGGCTCGTCGGCCCGGAAGGTCTTGTCGAGCGTTCGCCCGGTGCGGACGTTCTTGAGCTTGGTCCGCACGAAGGCGCCGCCCTTGCCCGGCTTGACGTGCTGGAACCCGACGACGTTCATGAGATTGCCGTCGAGGTTGAGGGTCATGCCGTTCTTGAGGTCGTTGGTCGTCGCCATGCCATCACCCTATCAGGTGCCGTCGACCACCTCGGCCAGAACGGACAGCGGCACCCCGCCGGTGCCGAGCACCAGGTCGTGGAAGGCGCGCAGGTCGAACCGGTCGCCCAGGCGGGCCTGAGCCCGCTCCCGGAGCCGGACCAGCTCCAGGCGGCCGACCATGTAGGCCAGCGCCTGGCCGGGCATGGCCACGTACCGGTCGACCTCGTTCTCGATGTTGGTCCGGGTCAGGGCGGAGTTGGCCAGCATGTAGTCGACCGCCTGGTCCCGGCTCCAGCCGAGCTGGTGCAGGCCGGTGTCGACCACCAGCCGGCAGGCCCGCCAGGAGTCGAACGAGAGCATGCCGAAGCGCTCCAGGTCGCCCGAGTAGAGGCCGAGCTCGTCGGCCAGGCGCTCGGTGTACAGGGCCCAGCCCTCGCTGAAGGCGGTGACGTAGCCGAAACGACGGAACCGGGGCAGCTCCTCCAGCTCCTGGGCCAGGGCGAACTGCAGGTGGTGGCCGGGCACGCTCTCGTGGAAGGCCAGGGCCTCGTACTCGTAGCGGGTGCGGATCTCCGGGGCCGAGGTGTTGAGCCAGTGGACGCCGGGGTGGCTGCCGTCGGCGGCCGGCGGCTGGTAGTAGCCGAGCACGGCGTCCTTGGCCTCGTAGGCGCTCATCTCGTCGACCCGGCAGGGGGCCGCCGGCACCCTGCCGACGATCGCCGGGAGGGCGGCCACGGCCCGGTCGAGGGCGTCGCGGCCCGACTGGAGGATCTCGGCCGCCGAGCCGAACCGGAGCGTCGGGTCGTGGCGCAGCCGGTCCAGCACCTTGTCCATGTCGGCGGTGCCGAGCACCCGCTCCCCCAGCGCCCGGTACTCCTCGGCCAGGGTGGCGACCAGGTCGAGGCCGAGCTGGTGGAGCTCGGCCGGGTCGCGGTCGGTGGTGGTGTGCTGGGCGACCGCGGCCAGGTAGACGGCCTGGCCGCCGGGCACGTGGGCAAGGCCGCAGCGGTCGTCGGGGCGGGCGCGCTCGGCGACCTCGCCGGCCAGCAGGTCGCGGTAGCGGGCCATGGCCGGCCGCACCGAGGAGGCGACCACCTCGGCCAGCCGTTCGCGCCAGGGTGTCTGACCGGGGAGACCGGCGCGGCCCCCCCGAACCCCCCCGTCGGCCCCGGGCGGGGAGGTGGGGGTGAGCAGCGGGTCGTCGGCGACCGGGCTGGCCAGGTAGGTGTCGAGCTGGCGGATGGCCGCTCTGACCCCGAGCGCCGGCGGGGTCCGGCCGGCGGCCAGGCCGGCCCGGAGACGGTCGCCGGCCTGGTCGAGGCAGCCGCCCAGCTTGGCGCAGCGCTCCAGGTAGTTCCCGGCCTGCTCTCCGGTGGCCAGGGTGACCTTGGGGACCAGGCCGAGCACGGCCGTCTGGATGCCGCTCATGGTGGCCGACACGGTCAGCTCGGGCCAGCGGGCGGCCAGCTCGGCCCGGTGGTCGGCCAGGCCGCGGGCCAGCATGGCCCGGGTGATCCGGTCCTGGGGGCCGAGCGGGGCCGGGTCGACGCCGGCCAGCCGGCGCTCCAGGTCGTCCAGGCGGTGGCCGGTCCGGTCCTCGGCGGCCTCGGACAGGTCGGGGACCTCGGCGTCCCAGCCGCGGACGCCGAGCACGGTGGCGTCGAACGGCGAGGCGTCCATGACCGCCGTGAAGTAGTCCTCGGCCAGCTCGCCCAGCGTCTCCCGCTTCACAGCTCCAGCAGCTCCTTGGGGGTGGTGGTGAGGAGCTCGTGGCCGCCCGGTCGGGCGACCGCCAGGTCCTCGATGCGGACCCCCCCGAACCCGGGCAGGTAGACCCCGGGCTCGATCGTCACCGGCGTCCCGGCCGCGACCCGATCCCGGGAGCCGGACCGCAGCCGGGGCGCCTCGTGGATCTCCAGGCCGATGCCGTGGCCGGTCGGGTGCGGGAACGAGTCCCCGAGCCCGGCCTCGTCGATCGGCTGGCGGCAGGCCCGGTCGATCTCGCCGGCCGGCACCCCGGCGGCAAGGCACGCCAGCCCGGCCGCCTGGGCCCCACGGACCAGCTCGTACAGGTCGCGCTGGCGCTGGGAGGCCCGGCCGACCACCAGCGTGCGGGTCATGTCGGCACAGTAGCCGTCGACCCTGGCCCCGAAGTCGAGCTTGACCCAGTCGCCGGTGGCCAGCGGCCGGTCGCCCGGGTGGTGGTGGGGCTCGGCGGCCTGCTCCCCGAAGGCCACGATGCTCTCGAAGGCCAGGCCGTCGGCGCCCAGGCGGCGCATGGCCAGCTCCAGCTCCAGGGCCACCTGCCGCTCGGTCACGCCCTCGCGCAGGACCGGCAGCAGCCTCTCGAGGGCCTTGCCGCCGAGCCGGGCCGCCTCCCGCATGGCCCCCAGCTCGCGCTCGTCCTTGACCTCGCGCAGCTCCTCGACCAGGGGCGGGGCGGCCATGACGGCCCGGCCGGGCAGGCCCGAGCGCAGCCGCTGGCCCTCGCCCCAGGTCAGCCCGGCCGGCTCGAACCCGAGGCCGTTGCCGCCGGCCCGGACCACCCCGCCGACGGCGCCGATCAGGTCGCCGGG
>JASLIH010000664.1 GCA_030152105.1 Actinomycetes bacterium | reverse complement strand
TCGCGGGCGGCGACCAGCAGCACGATCCCTTCGGCCTCGAGCCGTCGGGCAGCGAAGGACAGCGCGTCGGTCGACGGCTGGTCCAGCCACTGCGCATCGTCCACCAGGCAGACAAGTGGCCGCTCCTCGGCCACCTCCGCGAGCAGGCTCAGCGCGCCCACACCAACCAGGAACCGGTCGGTGCCTTGGGTGGTGGCGAGCCCGAAGGCTCCCTGCAGGGCGGTCGCCTGGGGACCTGGAAGCCGCTCGACATGGCCGAGCACAGGCCGGACGAGTTGATGCAGGACGGCGAACGCCAGCTCCGACTCGGACTCGATGCCGGACCCCCACAGCACCCGCATCGTCGCCGCGGCACGGTCGGCGGCGTAGGCGAGTAGCGCCGACTTGCCGACACCGACCTCTCCCCGGACAACGAGCGCGCCGCTGCGTCGCTCGCCCGCATCGGCGAGCAGGCTGTCGATCGCTGCGCACTCCGCATCGCGGCCGTGAAGCATGGCGTCGATGGTAGCTGCAGCAGCCGCCAGCTCCCCTCGTGCCGCCGGCGGGTCACTCCTACCGGAGGCGGAGGAACGCGTCGCGCGCCGCAACTGCCAGCGGATACCGCAGATGCGCCAGTCGAGCCACTCGGCGCGAGCGGCGGACGACCGCCGCCGCATTCGGCGCCCGCCGAGCGGCGTAGGCCTGCAGGGCCACGGTCACGTCGGCGCCGGCGCCGACGGCGTCGCCGAGGGCAGCGGCATCCTCGATCGCCTGGCACGCGCCCTGGCCGAGGCTGGCCAGCATCGGATGGGCGGCGTCGCCGAGCAGGCCAACCCGGCCCGCCGACCAGCGTCGGAGCGGCGGCCGGTCGTATTGGCCGCTGCGGACAATCGCCTGCTCCAGCGTGGCGTCGATGAGCTCCGGGATCGGGTCGTGCCAGACCCCGAAGCGGCGCTCCATGGTCGCCTTCTCCTCGGCCGGCGAACCGCCCGTCCTCTCAGCGGCACGCGCGCTCGCCCACCAGTACGCCTGGTTGCCGCCGAGCCTGGCCACGCCGAACAGGCAGCCGCGGCCCCACGACTCGCCGGGGCGGAGCCGATCGGCCAGCGACCGGTCGAGCGGCACGATGCCACGCCACGCCGTGTAGCCGGAGTAGCGAGGTGGCCCATCCCCCACCAGCACCGTCCGTACCCGCGAGTGGAGGCCGTCAGCACCAACGACGAGGTCGCCGTGCTCGGTGCTCCCGTCGGCCAGGCTGACCGTCACCCCCTGAGCATCCTGGGCGACGCCGACGCACTTCGCCCCGAGCCGCAGGACATGCTCGTCGAGGGCGGCCAGCAGGATCGTCTGGAGCAGTCCGCGGTGCACCACGACCGTTGGCGCGTCGACGCCGGCCACAGCCGTTTCCGCCGGGCCCGCTCCAAGGGGAGCTCCTCGCGAGCTGCGGAGCGCGCCATTGGTCGCGACCGCGCCCGCGTCCGCGATGGCCGCCCCGACGTCCAGCCGCTGCAGCACCCGGATCGCGTTCGGCCACAGCAAGACCCCGGCGCCGACCTCGTGCATCTCCGCGGCCTGCTCGAGGACCACCACCTCAAGTCCGGATCTGCGCAGGGCGATGGCCGCGCAGAGCCCACCGACACCTGCGCCGACGATGACAACCTGCCGCGCCCGGGTCAGGATCTCACCTTCTTGAAGGCAGTCTCATCTGTCCTGTCCGACGCTACGCGCCGGCCCGGCGCCTCGAATCGGCAGGGTCGCCGGTCATGCTCGGCGGCGTCGCCGACTGCCGCCCGGTGCTCGTCGGGGATGGGCCTGAAGGCTTAAGGTTGCCTGGCGCCCGGCCTAGGCAACCTCAGGAGAGCCGCCGTGACCGACACCTCGTCCACTCCCAGCCAGCGAACGGACCCGCCCGAGATCGACGCCACGGTGCCGAACTCGGCCCGGATCTGGAACTACTGGCTGGGCGGCAAGGACAACTACCCGGTCGACCGCGAGGTCGGTGACGAGTACCGGGCCATCTATCCCGAGATCGTTCAGGTCGCCCGCGCCTCAAGGCAGTTCCTCGCCCGCGCCGTGCTGTACCTGGCCGGCGACGCGCAGGTCCACCAGTTCCTGGACATCGGCACCGGCCTGCCGACCTTCAACAACACCCACGACGTCGCCCAGCGGGTGGCCCCGGGCACCAGGGTCGTGTACGTCGACAACGACCCGGTGGTGCTGGCCCATGCCCGCGCCCTGCTCACCAGCACCAAGGCGGTCACCGCCTACGTCGACGCCGACCTGCACGACCCTGACGAGATCCTGGCCGCCGCCGGCCGGACCCTGGACTTCACCAGGCCGATCGGGCTGATGATGCTGGGGATCCTGGGCCACATCGGCGACGACGACGAGGCCCGGTCGATCGTGAAGCGGCTGCTGGACGCCCTGCCGTCGGGCAGCTACCTGACGATCTGTGACGGGACCAACGACCTCTTCGAGACGGGTGTGGAGGCCCAGCGGCTCTACAACGAGAGCGGCGCGGTCCCCTATCGACTCCGCAGCGCGCAGCAGATCGCCGACTTCTTCGAGGGGCTGGAGCTCGTGGAGCCCGGCGTGGTGTCGTGCCCCCGGTGGCGGCCCGACCCCGTCGCCATCGGTCGCGACCTTCCCCGCGAGATGGACCAGGTCGCCGGC
>JASLIH010000437.1 GCA_030152105.1 Actinomycetes bacterium | reverse complement strand
GGCGCCCCGGCTCGCCTCGCCAGCTCAGGCGCGCGGATGCGCCTGCTCGTAGACGCGGCGGAGCCGCTCGTTCGAAACGTGAGTGTAGGTCTGGGTCGTGGTGAGGGCAACGTGCCCGAGTAATTCCTGCACCGCTCGCAGATCGGCACCGCCTTCCAGCAGGTGGGTCGCATAGCTGTGCCGCAGGGTGTGCGGGCTGGTCCCAACGGGTGCGCCGGCGGCGGCACGATATCGCTCGAGCATTCCTCGCACGTCCCGCTGGGTCATCGGCCTGCGACGCCGATTGAAAAACAATGCCTCGCGATCGGCCGTGGCGTGTCGCTTGCCTGCGAGGGTCGAGGTGGCCGGTCGGTCGGTGCCGGGGAGCATGGCGACGCGGCCGTTGATGAGGTACTCGAGGAGGGCGACCCGGGCCGGCTCGCCGAACGGCACGATCCGCTGCTTGGCGCCCTTGCCGAGCACCAGGACGGTGTCGGCCGCCAGGTCGACGTCGCCGAGGCGCAGGCCGCAGAGCTCCCCGACCCGGATCCCGGTCGCGTACAGGAGCTCGAGAATGGCCCGGTCGCGAAGGCCGACCGGGTCGGCCGGGTCGGGGCCGGCCAACAGGCGGTCGACCTGGCCCGGCTTGAGCACCACCGGCAGACGCTTGGGCCCGCGGGGGACTCCCAGACCCGCGGCTGGGTCGTCGGGCACGAGCCCACGGCGAGCCAGGAACCGGAAGGCCGTCCGAAGAGCCGTCGCCTTCCGGGCCATCGATGCGGCGGCAAGCCCCCGGGTCCGCTGCAAGGCGAGAAACCTCCGGAGCAGCAGCGGTTCCACCTGCGCCGGATCCGTCACCCCAGCCCTGCCGGCGAACTGCAGAAACTGGGTCATGTCGCGCCGATACGCCTCCACGGTGTGCACCGAGAGCCCCCGCTCGTCCCGGAGATGCGCGACAAAGGCCTCCAACCCATGCCGCGCCACCGGCGCAAGCCCGTCCGGGTCGCCGTCGCCGGCAATCGGGCCTGGGTTGCCCTCACCCGCAAGCTGGCCCGGCTCGCCTTCGCTCCCGGACCGGGGATTGCCGCCCTGGCTCCCGGACCCAGGTTGGCGGATCTTGCTCCCGGACCCGGGTTGGCGGATCTTGCTCCCGGACCCGGGTTGGCGGTTCTTGCTCCTGGGCTCGGGTTGGACGCCCTGGGTCCTGGACCCGGGCTTGCCATGGCCGCGCTCCAGCCTGGGCGGGTTGCCTCCAGGGCGGAGCTTTGGCGGGGTGCTTTGGGCGGGATGATCAGTCATCGCCGTCATCATCCCCACCCGACCCGCCGCACTCAAGCACCTCGGAGCATGTATTCGCTTCCGGAGGGCCTCGCGGTTCGGACGACGGCACGGGCCGTGCCCCTTCGCCAAGCTCGCCAGGAGGCGCGGCGCCCACCCCAGTGCCAAGCTCGCCAGGAGGCACGGGGCGACCGCCAGCGCCACGGTTGCCAGCGGGCATGTCACCCGACTCGACAGTGGGAGCTGTCGAGGGTGGCGGTGCAGGCTGGACGGCATCGGCGACCCGACCCGGTGGGAGACTGACGGCCTGGATGCCGGCGGCGGTGCGGCGGACAAGCCCCGCCAGTTCGAGGTCGAGGAGAGCGGCGTCGAGCGTGGCCGGTGGGAGATCGGTCGCTGTCGCCAGGCGGCCTGGGGTGAGGAGCTGGCCATCGATCAGGGCAGTGAGGACCGCTCTGGCGGGTGCTTCCAGACCGGACCAGGCAGGGATGCTGGCGGAGCCGGCGGTCACGGTGGCGCCCAACTCCTCGAGGATGTCGGTGAGGCTACGAACGAGGGTGGCGCCGTCCCGGATGAGCTGGTTGCACCCGGCGGCTCCGGGATCCCAGGGCGCACCCGGGAGGACCAGGACATGGCCGGCGCCGCGGCTGCCGGCGGCCCGGGCCGTGGAGAGGCTGCCCGAGTCCTCGGCAGCCTCGACGACCACGACCGCGGCGGAAAGGGCGGCGATCAGCCGGTTGCGCGGGAGGAAGTTGGCCGCCCTTGGCTGACCGCCGGGCGGGTGCTCGCTCGTCAGGGTGCCGCCGGACGCTCGCACCCGGTCGAACAGGCCGGTGTTGGCCCGAGGATAGGGAACGTCCATCCCGCAGCCCAGGACGACGACGGTGACTCCACCGGCGTCCAGGGCGCCGCCATGGGCGGCCGCGTCGACGCCGACCGCGCCGCCACTGAGTACGCACCAGCCGGCCCTGGCCAGTCCGGCGCCGATGGAGCGGGCGGCCGCCCGGCGCAGCGGAGAGGCGCGGCGACCACCCACCACCGCGACCGACGCCGCCGCCTCGGGCGGGGCCGGTCCGGCGACGAAGAGCCAGGCGCATGGCGGGTCGGGCGGTGTGGCCGCCAAGGGCCAGCCCTTGTCGCCCGGGACCAGGAACCGCAGGCCGAGAGCGGCGAGCCGCGCAGCCACAGCACCGGGCTCTGGGCTGTGCGCTCGGAGCAGGCTCACCGGGTCGCTGCCCTCCGCCAGCCGGGTCGCCACCGCGGCCGGCAACGGCCCCGGGGTGGCGGCCAGCGACAACAGCACCTCCCGCTCCCCTACCCCAGGAGTCCACCACCGCGGACGACCCTCAGCGCCCGTCACCGATGGCCGGCCCAGATCAGGCTCATACGAGCTCGGCCTCCCGGTCGCCGATGATCGGGAGGTGACGGAGGCTGAGGGCCTCCTTGACGTGGTGGTCCTCGACCCGCTCGGAGCCGGCGAGGTCGGCGACGGTGCGGGCGACACGCAGGGCGCGGTGGAACCCGCGAGCGCTGAGCCCCAGCCGGTCGACAGCGGCCATGAGGATGCGACGGGCGGGCGGGGTCACCTGGCAGTGGACAGCCACCTCGGCCGAGGCAAGGCGGCCGTTCTCAACTCCCTGGCGGCTGCGCTGGAGCATGCGGGCCGCCAGCACCCTCGCCCGCACGGCCGCGGTCGGCTCGGCATCGGGGGCGCGGATGAGCTCGTCGGCGGTGAGCCGCTCGGCCTGGACATAGAGGTCGATCCGGTCCAGCAGGGGCCCGGAGAGCCGGCTGGCGTAGCGGTGCAGGTCGGACAGGCTGCACCGGCAGGCGAACCGGCTGTCCCCCAGGTGCCCGCAGGGGCACGGGTTGGCCGCCGCGATCAGGGCGAAGCTGGCCGGGAACCGCACGCTGGTCATAGCTCGGGAGACGGTGACCTCACCCTCCTCTAGAGGTTGACGCAATGCCTCGCAGGCGGCCCGGGAGAACTCCGGCAGCTCGTCCAGGAACAGGACGCCGTGGTTGGCCAGAGAGACCTCGCCCGGTCGGGGGACCTGGCCGCCGCCGACGAGGCCGGGGACTGAGATGGCGTGGTGGGGGGCCCGGAACGGCCGGACGCTGATGAGACCGGCGTCGGGGCCGAGCAGCCCGGCGGCCGAGAACACCTGGGTGACCTCGAGCGCCTCGTCCTGCTCAAGTGGCGGGAGCAGGCCGGGGAGGCGTCTGGCCAGCATCGTCTTGCCGGCGCCGGGAGGTCCGGTGAAGAGCAGGTTGTGGGCGCCTGCGGCGGCGATCTCGAGGGCCCGGCGGGCCTGGCCCTGGCCGCGGATGTCGGCCAGGTCCTCGACCGAAGGGATGGAAGGGTCGGGCGGCAGGCCGGGACGACCCAGGTCGGCCCGGCCGGCAAGCCACTCCCCGATCTGCCCGAGCGAGGCTGCGCCGGCGACCCGCAGGCCGGGGACGAGAGCGGCCTCGACCAGGTTGGCCTGGGGGACGACAAGGAGCCGGGCGCTGGACCGGCGGGCGGCCATGGCCGCCGGAAGCACCCCCTTGACTGCGCGGACGTCACCGCCCAGCCCGAGCTCGCCAATGGCCCACAGGCCTTCCAGGGCCGCTGGCGGGACCCATCCAGCAGCGGCCAGGAGGCCGATCGCGATGGGCAGATCGAAGCCGGATCCCTGCTTGGGCAGGTCGGCCGGAGGGAGGGACACGGTGATGCGCCGGTCCGGCCACTCATACCCGGTGTTGCCGAACGCGGCCCGGAGCCGGTCGCGAGCCTCCAGCACGGCCGTGCCGCCGAGCCCGACCACGGTGACAGCGGGCAGGCCGCGGCCGATGTCGACCTCGACCCCGACCGGGTGCGCGGTCAGCCCGACGAGCGCGGCCGTGGCCAGCCGGGCCAGCATCCTCACAGCACTCCCTTCAGGTGCTCGACCCGCGGCTGGCCGCGACGAGGCCAGACCACGGTCACGACGTCGAAACGGACGCGGCAGGGCCGGTGCGGGGTGGCGCGCAGGTAGGCCCCGGCGAGGCGGCGGAGCTGGGCCTGCTTGGCGGCGTTGACGGCGGCCGCCGGGGTGCCGTAGCCATCGCCGCGTCTGGTCTTGACCTCACAGAACACCAGGAGACCGGGGGCCTCGGCGACCACGTCGATCTCACCCGTCTGGCAACGCCAGTTGCGGGCCACGATCCTCAGCCCGGCTTCGGTCAGCCGGGCACAGGCGAGCGCCTCGCCGCGCCGCCCCAACTCGCCGCGATCGGCGGGGTACCTGGTAGGCATGGGCGCACCCTAGCCGCCGGGAAACCCGAAGAGGACGACCCTGCCAAGAATGTGGAAAAGTCCGCCGCCGCGGGTAATGGGTCCGACCGACCCGATCTCCGGGCGAGCGCCGCCGACGACCGGAGGCCTTGAATCGTGGCTCGAGAGCGGCCACCCTAGGCCTGTGGAGAACACGCGAGCACTGTCGTCCCGCCGGGATATGTTCCTCGACGAGCGCGGGACCGGCTTGCGCGTCACCTGGCATCCGGAGCGGGACCTCGTCGTGCTGAGCGTCTGGCAGGACGACAGCTGTGTCGGGACCTTCCGGATGTCGGTGCAGGAC
>JASLIH010000629.1 GCA_030152105.1 Actinomycetes bacterium | reverse complement strand
GTTCCGGCAGGCGACCTGGGCGGAGCTGGCCGGCCACCGCTACCGGGGCCAGCTGACCATCCTGCGCAGCCAGGACGTGCTCCAGCTGCTGGCCGACCACCCCGACGTCTACATGATCCCCGACCCCAAGTACGCCCGGCCCGAGATCTACCGGGCCTATGTCCGCCAGGCGGCGGCGATGGGCGGCTCGACCTGCTGGAGCGGGTCATGCCCCACGTCGCCGACCAGGCCGAGCTGGACGCCCTGCGGGCCTACTACCCGCTGCGCAACTACGTCCTCGCCCTCTACCACTCCCAGGCCCACAACCGCATGGACGACGCGGCCGCGGTCGACTTCGTCCGCCGCAACCGGGTCCCGGCGGTGATGCTGTGGTGGCGCGACCGCGACCCCTCGCTCAGCCTGGCCGCCAACGGCCGCCAGGGCCGCCGCTACCGGCCCGAGCTGACCGGCGCCCTGCGGGCCGCCGGGGCCGTCACCTACGTGCACAGCCTGGCCGGCCCGGCCGACATCCAGCGCTTCTGGGACCTCGGCGTCGGCGTCTACTCCGACGAGCCGTTCCCGCCCCTGGGTGCCGCCACCCCGGCTGTCCGGGCGTCGGCCTTCGACCCGGCCACGGCCCTGCCGCCCGCCTGACCGCCCTCGACCTGGAGGTGGGGGAGGAGGGCGCCGAAGCGTTGGTCGTGCCCGAGGTCGGCCGTGTCAGAACGGCGAGTTGTCGGGGTCGGCGCCGAAGACCTGGCGGCCCTCGATCCAGGCCCGCTCGACCCGGGAGCGGGCGTCCAGGGGGTCGCCGGACCAGAGGCACAAGGTGGCGTGCTTGCCCGGCTCCAGGGAGCCGAGCCGGTCCTCCAGGCCGAGGACCCGGGCCGGGGTCAGGGTCACGGCCCGGAGGGCGGCCGCCGGGTCGAGGCCCTCGCGGACGGCCAGGGCGGCCTGGACGTGGAGGAGGTGGACGGGGACGACCGGGTGGTCGGTGATGATGCCCAGCTCGACGCCGGCGGCGGCCAGGCGGCCGGGGTTGGCCAGGGAGCGGTTGCGCAGCTCGACCTTGGAGCGGGAGGTCAGCAGGGGGCCGATGAGGACGGGCACGCCCCGCTCGGCAAGCTGGTCGGCGAGCAGGACGGCCTCGGTGCCGTGGTCGATGACCAGGCGGTAGCCGAACTCGTCGGCCAGGCGCAGGGCGGTGGCGATGTCGTCGGCCCGGTGGCAGTGCTGCCGCCAGGGGATCTCGCCCTGAAGGACCAGGCCGAGCGCCTCCCAGCGCAGGTCCCGCTCGGCCGGCGGGTCGTCGCCGCGGTCGCGCTTGGCGAGATAGTTGGCCGCCTTGACCAGGGCGTCGCGGATCACCGCGGCCGTACCCAGGCGGGTGGAGGGCAGCTGCTTGCGCTCGCCGTAGACCCGCTTTGGGTTCTCCCCGAGGGCCGACTTCATGCCGCTGGGGGCGCGCAGGACCATCTCGTCGACGGTGCGGCCGGCGGTGCGGATGGCGGCCGCCTGGCCGCCGATCGGGTTGCCCGACCCGGGGTTGACGTTCACGGTCAGGACCCCGCCGGCCACCGCGTCGGCGAAGCCGAGGTCGGCCGGGTTGATGGCGTCCAGCGCCCGGACGTGCGGGGTCACCGGGTCGGTGAGCTCGTTGGTGTCCTGCCCGGCCCAGCCGTCGCCCTCGGAGTGCACCCCCAGGTGGACGTGCGCGTCGACCAGGCCGGGGAGCACCACCTTGCCGGTGGCGTCGACCCGCTCGACCCCGTCGGGGACGCGGACGTCACGTCCCACCGCCTCGATCCGGCCGTCGCCGAGCAGCACGACCCCGTCCTCCAAGGGCGCGCCGGCGACGGGGATGACCCGCCCGCCCACGATCGCCAGCCGTCCCGTGCCCGCGGTCGCGTCCAAGCGCCGTCCTTTCCTCAGCTGTGCCGGGTACCGCCGTCAGCCGGCGAGGACCGTGACCTTCCAATGGTCGCAGACCGACTCGACCAGCAGGTGGCCGTAGCCGGCCCGGGTGTACGACATGCGGCCACTGGCCTTGACATCGGTTGCCTGGATGTCGACCTGGCCGAAGGCGCCGTCGCCGGTGATCTTGAAGTTCCCGCCGCCGGGCCCGAAGTTGCTGCAGTCGTAGTTCCACACGATCCGCCAGGCGCCGGGCGCCGCGAACCCGGGGCTCCGCTGCACGTCGCTGCCCTCCATCTCCCAGAGGAGGTCGTCAGGCCTGCTGGTCGGCCCGACCGACGTCGACGGCGTGCTGGTGGTCGAGGTGACCACGGTGGTCGGGGGCGCGATGGTGGTCGTCGGAGGATCGGCCTCCTCCACCTGCCGCAGTCCCCGCCAGCCGAGCAGGGCGACGATCGCGGCCAGCCCGATGACGCCGGCCAGCAGGACCGACCAGCGTCGATAGAAGGGCGCCTTGGGCAGTTGCATCTCGCTGTCTCTCTCTTCGGGCAGAAGATGCTAATTGATATCTCGGGCAATCCCGCAATCGCGGATCTCCACGAACCTGAGCTAGCCGAGCTCGTCGAGCAGCTCGCGCAGGAGCCGCTCGGCCCTGGGCAGCTTGGCCGCCAGGTCGTCCAGGTCGGCGACGAACGACAGCTCGGCCAGCGTCTCCTGGACCTCGGCGGGCAGGTCGTCGCGGGTGTAGCGGCTGCCGAAGTCGTGGCGGGCCGGGGCATGGCGGACCCGGTACAGCGTCACCAGCGGCGCCACCAGGTGCCGCTGGTAGCTGCCGAGGGCGGCCAGGGCGTCGCCCCGGCGGACCTCCTTGGCGACCAGCGGCAGGGTGAACGCCAACCGCTCCCGGATGCCGGCGACGGCCGCGGCCAGGGTGGCGGCCAGCTCGGCCTGGTCGAGCGGGACCGGGCGGACGACCCCGGCCCGGTCGAACAGGACCAGCGGGCGGCCGTGCCGCTCGGCCTGGTTGTAGTAGCGGCGCGGGTCGGACCGCTCGAACACGACCACGTCGACCGCGGTGTACTCGGCCGTGTCGCGGAGCCGGTAGAACCGCTGGGCGTGGCCGTGCCAGGTCGGCATCGGCATCACCAGCCGGGCCACGATCGGGGAGGCGGCGGCCAGGGCGGCTTCGATGGCGCCGAAGGTGGCCGCGACCCGGCCGTCGTCCACGTCCACCTGGAGGTCGACGTCGGACA
>JASLIH010000592.1 GCA_030152105.1 Actinomycetes bacterium | reverse complement strand
TCGCCCACCGTGCCCTCGGCGACCAGCGCGCAGCGAACCACGCCACCGAACGCGCCCTCGCCCTGGCCGAGCCGGAGCGGCTGGTCCTGCCGTTCGCCATGACCGGCGCAGGGGAGCTGCTGGAAGCCCTGCCGCGGCACGAGACAGCCCACGCCGCCCTGCTCACCGACATCCTCGACGTCGTCCACGGCGCCTCCCTGGCGGCCAGCGACCAGCCCCCATCGCCGCCCACCGAGGAGCTCAGCCCAACCGAGCTCAGGGTGCTGCGCTATCTGCCGACCAACCTCTCCCGGCCCGAGATCGCCAGCGAACTGTCGGTGTCGGTGCACACGGTCAACACCCACGTCCGCAACATCTACGCCAAGCTCCAGGCAAGTGACCGCTCCTCGGCCGTCCAACGCGCCCGAGAACTGCGGCTGCTCTCGACCGGCCGCACCCGTTAGGGGTCCCCGCACAGCAACGTTTCCTCACCAACACGAACCCGCGCAGGTCGGTCACGTTCGCCCAGCAAGGTTGCCGAGCGGGGACCCCTTAGCACGGCAATCACTAGATCCTGGTGATGCCGGCTCACCTGCCAGCTCACGACCATGACGGCATGGACCCAGCACCCGCCATGTACACGATCAGGATCAACGGCCACCTCGGCGCCACCGCGCTGTCGGCGTTCCCAGCGATGGCGTCGCAGCGGCAGGGCGCAGAAACCGTGCTCACCGGCCTCCTGGACCGGTCGGCACTCTACGGCGTCCTGGCCGAGATCGAGGCCCTCGGCCTCGACCTCCTCGAGGTCCGCCAGCTCACACCAAACCGCAAATCAGCAGAACCAGGCGACCCCCGCTCACTATGATGGCCAGCAAACTTTGGGCGCACCCGATCCCTACGACGAGAAGGTGGCGCTCCAATGACCAGCGCGCCAGTCCACCACCCGGCCTGGCAGCCGTAGTTCGCCGGATGGCCCGAACCCAAGTGCCACACCAGCAGTCTGAACCCGCAGGCCAAGGTGTCCACGCTCACAACCCAGCAGGGAAGCCCTGGCCAACCCCGCCACCACGAGCCGGACCCGGAATCCAACTCATCCCGTTCCCTTCCACCTGGGACATGGACCATCGACCCCGCCGACAGCAGCGTCGTGCTCGCGTGGCGGACGCTCGGGCTGTGGGCCACGACCAGTCGGCTGCATGGTTTCGGGGTCCTCCACCTTGATACGCTCCCACCGGTCGGAGCCATCTCGTTCCACCAAACTCTTCATGAGTCGGATCGACCGATCGATGCCACCGGCGCCGCCTTCGGCGAGATAAAGGCGGCGGCACGATGTCTCCTTTGCATCTGGCCTGTGGTGACCGTTATCTCGGTGGTGTCGCAGGCCACGCCTGGCGCAACTTTGGTTGACACTGCGCCGGTGTCAACCTAGGATGACAGCATGCGCCACGGCACCGTCCCCGACCCCGTACCTCGACCGGGTGCTGCGGGCGGCTGGACCGGCTGGTGGCGGCGGCTGCTACACCGGCGGCGGTCCACCCCACGGCCGGGTGCCGGCGGCCCTCCCCCTGCGGCGTCAGGGAGCCGCGCCGGCCGGCCCCGACGGCGGGGACCGGCGCCGCAGCCCTCCCCGAGCCGATCGCGCCGATGGATCTTCTCGATCGGCATATCGACACCCGAATGACTTGTAGCCGCATCCTGGGCCAGGCTCCGCCTCAGTGGCCGGCCTACGGCGAGGCGCAGGCCAAGGGCGCCATCGGGATCTTCCAAGAACTCGAGGATGAACACGGTCTGGCCCGTGCCTGGCAGCTGATGGCCGAGACCTTCTGGGTCCGCTGCCAGGTCGCGGCCAGCGAGGCGGCCCAGTTGCGAGCCATCGAGCACGCACGGCGGGCCGGCGACCACCGTGAGGAGGCAACTAACTGGGGGATTCTTGCCGGTCGGCCATCTACGGCCCGCTTCCCGTCGAGGACGGTATCCGCCGCTGCGAGGAGGTGCCGCGCCGCATGTACTCGGTATCGCCCGGCGCCTACCCGAATCCCGACCGGAGGGCGCCATCGGATCGACTAGCTCACCGCCGCGTCACCTGCGAACCCGAGTTGCGGCCCGACTCGGCACGTTGCCCCATCTTCATGCTGTTCTGGCGAGGAGGAGGGCGCGGCGGAGCAACCCAGCGCGGATGGCGGCCAGCATGCTGCGCCGGTCGGCCTGTCGCTGCTCGAAGGCGCCGAGTGGTTCTAGCCGGGCGAGCTTCTCAGCGTGGGGCTCGGTCTCGGCCAACCAGGCGGCGGCGGTAGCGGCGAAGGCAGGGGTGACATCGAGCTCGGTGATGTCACCGAACCCGGCGGCGCGGAGCAGCCGCTGGTGGTCGCTGCGCATGGCCACCGCCCTGGGTCCGGCGGCCCGGGCCCGGCGGCGAGCCGCCGGCAACAGCCCCGGCGATTCATGGATGGTGTAGAAGCCGATGCGTCCGCCGGGTCGCAGGAGCCGTCTGCAGGCTCTCAGCACGGAGAGCTTGGCCCGCAGTCAACACAGCACGTCGGTGTGGATGATGACATCGAAGCTGTCGGCTCGAAACGGCAGCCCGCTGGCCGCGGCGGCCACCACGCCCGTGCGGGCGGCGAGCGCTTCGCTGGCGGCGCGGTTGGCGGCCACCCGCAACCCTTCCAGGGGCAGGTCGGCGAGGACGACCCGGCAGCCGGTCCGGGCGGCCAGGTACAGCCCGGGCCAGCCCCGCCCGGACCCCAGGTCGAGCAGGCGGTCGGCGGCCGACAGGTGAAGCTCGCGGGCGAGGGTATGGGCCTGGGCCATGGTGGTGAAGCCGTTGGCGCCCCAGTCACCGCCGATGACCCGCTGCTCGATCTGGCGGGCGAGGAGGGACGGGGTGTTGCGGTAGCGCTCCTGGAACAGGGCCCGCGCCTGGGCCTCATCCCTGCCCGTCACGATCACACTCCAGCCTCGGTCCTGGTGGTCGGCGGCCCCTCATCCTTGAGGCTCGCACCTGGCCGGTTGGCGGCTAGGGCAGGTTACACACAGGTGCAGTGGACATCGGCCTGGCTGCAGCCGGCGCACCGGAGCGTGCAGTAGCGGTCGGAGCCGACGTGGAGATGCCCGGGGTCGTGTTCGCGGGCGACCGATCCGCAGATGGCGCACTTCCAGCCGTCGGTGGCCTCGCCGCACTTGGCGCACAGCAGGGTCGCTGGTGCTTGCATCGTTCGGTTCCCTTCCCTTGGTCGTAGGGTCCTGAACACGGGCGGGGCCGCCTGAAGACGGCCTCGCCCGGTGGCCCAGCCTCAGCCTCGATGCTGGGTGATGATCCCCCGCAGCGCCAGCAGCGCCCCGGCCACGAAGATCACGGTGGCCAGGTAGATGAGTCCCAGGTGGCCGAGGGTGTCGAAGTGGTAGGGGTAGTGGGCTGGGAGGGCGACCCCCAAGCCCAGGACGGGCGCGGCGACCGCGCCGACCCAGGCCCACAGCTCCCCACGTCGGACGCCGTAGGCGACCAGGAACAGCACCGCCCCCCCGGTGGCCGCGATGAAGCCCGAGATCGCGATGTGCAGGTGGCTGATGTAGTGGAACAGCTCTGGGCTGAACTGCTGGATGGCGTCTTTGCTCACCGGGACCTCGTTGGGGCCGATGCCCAGCTCCAGGAAGCTGTCGGTGAAGTTGCGGACCAGGAAGATCACCGCGTAGCCGATGAAGCCCACCGCGGCTAACCCCATGAGCCAGGAACCCGCCCGCAGGCTGCCCTCGGCGTCCTTCTCCCTTGTCTGCGCTGCTGTAGTTGCCATCGAGTCCACCTCCTTGCCCACAACAGACGCCGTGACCATCCGCCCCATTGCAGGTGCGGCGCCTTGCAATAACTTCGCTGCTGGCATCGTCTTACAGGGACAGAGGCATGTCCTGACGCCGGGTCGGAGATCGGCCAAGTCGGAGATTGGCGGGTGGATGGTCGAGGTGCAGGACCGGACCAAGGAGTCGTTCCAGCAGCTGGCCACCGCTGAGCTGCCGGCGCTGTACTGGCTGGCCCGCCGGCTGGTCCGCGACGGCGCGGAGGATCTGGTGCAGGAGGCGTTGCTGCGCGCCTACCGGTCCTACGGGACGCTGCGGCAGGACACGGCGGCCGGGCCGTGGCTCAAGACCATCCTGGTGAATGTGTTCCGCGACCAGCTCCGCCGCCAGGACCGGGCGGTGGAGGAGCTGCCGGTGGACCAGGTGGAGGACTTCTCGCTGTATCAGACCCTGGTCGAGCAGGACCCGCTGCCCTATTCCGACACCCTGCACCACGATTACCTGCAGGCGTTCGGCAACGAGGATGTGCGCGAGGTGCTGTTGCGCCTTCCCGAGCTGTATCGGGCCCCGTTGGTGCTGCGGTACATGGACGGCTTCGCGACCAAGGAGATCGCCCGCCTGCTGGATGTGCCCTTGGGGACGGTCCTGGCCCGGCTGCATCGGGGTCGCAGGCGGTTCGAACAAGAGCTGTGGGCGTACGCGCAGGAGACTGGACTCCTCCTCAAAGGAGCAGTCAGATGACCGAACACCAGGCCGTGATCCCGTGCTCGGAGGCGGTGCGGCAGCTGTGGGACTACCTCGACCAGGCCGTCTCCCCCGAGGAGCAGGAGCAGGTCGAGCAGCACCTGTCGTTCTGCCGGACCTGCTGTGGGGAGTTGGAGTTCGCCAAGGAGCTGCGAGGGTTCCTCGCTTCCCAGGGGGCAGAGGAACTCCCCCCGCACGTCAAGGCTCGGCTCGAGCGGTTCGTGGACGATCTCTAGGAGGGCCGATGGGTCGGGATCTGATGTTCCAGCAGGAGATCAAGGACACCGTCCAGCAGGCCTATGCCGCCATCGCGACCGGCGCCGGCGAGACCGTGGCCCGGCAGCACTACAGCGACCAGGAACTCGCCGAGGTCCCCCCCGGGGCCGTCCAGTGGGCCCTGGGGGTGGGCAATCCCGTCCGCTATGCCCGGCTCCAGCTCGGCCAGGTCGTGCTGGACATCGGCTCGGGTGGGGGCATCGACACCATTCTGGCCGCCAGAAGGGTCGGATCCGAGGGCCGGGCCATCGGCCTGGACGTGCTCGAGGAGATGTGCGAGCGCGGCCGGGGCCACGCCGCCCAGGCCGGCGTCGAGGGCTGGACCGGGTTCCTCCGAGGGGAGATGGAGGCCATCCCGCTGCCTGATGAGTCGGTGGACGTGGCCATCTCCAATGGCGTCCTGAACCTGTCGGCCCGCAAGAGCCGGGCCCTGGCCGAGATCTTCCGGGTGCTGGGTCCCGGGGGCCGGATCTGCATGGCCGATCTGACCGTGGAGGGCGAGCTCCCCCCAGAGGTGGCCAACGACCAGAGCGCCTGGGCCGGGTGAGTGTCAGGGGCGATGGCGGAGCGTGTCTTCGCCGGCAAACTGCAACGGGCAGGATTCGCCGACATCTGGGTCGGGGGCCACCAGCCGTTCGGGATCGACCAGGCCGCCCTGTACCCGCTGTTCACCCCTGAGGTCATCCAGGTCATGCGCCAGACCATCCCAGCCGACCACCAGGACCACGTGGCCACCGGGGTAATCGTCAAGGCCCGCAGACCAGGGTAGCGGCCGTACTGTGACGACTGGGTCAGTGAACTGGTAGATCCGCACGGCGCCCACCGTTGACCGCTTGCTCCCGTCCTCGGTTAGCGGTAACTTACGTTAGTGGACACTAACGGAGTCGATGGGCTAGGGCTGCTCGGCGACCCGACCCGACGGGCCATCTTCGAGCTACTCGCTCGACACCCCTACACGGTCGGGGAGCTGGCCCAACACCTGCCGATCACCCGATCAGCGGTGTCCCAGCACCTCCGCGTGCTCAAAGACGGCGGCCTGGTCATCAGCCGAGCCGAGGGCACCCGCCGCATCTACCAGCTCAACCCCGAGGGCGTGACCGCGCTGCGCGTCTACCTGGACCGCGTCTGGGAAGAGGCCCTCACCGCCTTCGGCAAGGCCGCCCAGGCGGCCCCGGTTGACCCCGAACAGGAGGACGGATGAGCACCACTCCCACCATCCCACCGCTCACCGGGACGGTCACCGTCGACGTGCCCGTCGACCAAGCCTTCCGCGTCTTCACCGACGGCTTCGGCGGCTGGTGGCCGGCCGAGTACCACATCGGCCAGGCCGAGATGGCCACGGCCATCCTGGAACCACACGAGGGCGGCCGCTGGTACGAGCAGGGCACCGACGGCAGCGAGTGCGACTGGGGCCAGGTACTGACCTGGGAACCACCACACCGCCTCGTCGTCACCTGGCAGATCAACGGCCACTGGCAGTACGACCCCGACCCCACCCACGCCAGCGAGATCGAGGTCCGCTTCAGCGCCGACGGACCCCAGCAGACCACCGTCAGCCTCGAACACCGGCGCCTGGAGCGGCTGGTCGACGGCCAGGCCCTCCGCGACGGGATCACCGGTGGCGGTGGCTGGCCGAGCCTCCTGGAGCTGTTCGCCAAGACCGCAACCAACCAGACCTGACCCAACCACCGGTCGCCCACATGGGGCCGGCCGATGTCAGTCTGGGCTGAAGTGGCGCACCAACTCGCGGGCGTAGTAGTCCCCCCACGGTTCATCCGCGCGCGACCCTGCTAGCGCATCCCCAGCGCTCAGCTACTTGTCCTTGCCCATGTCGGACCTGCCGGTCCCGCGTGGTCGCCGGACCCTTTGTGCTCTCCCTTACAGGATCGCTTGCCTTCCTTGCCCGCCTTGCTCTTGGCCTTGCCCAGGCGGTCCACCGGCTGGACCCGCAACCGGCTCGTGGACTCATGGCCGTCCGCCCGATCCCCCGAGCCAGCTGGCGGGGACGCGGTGAGTTGGCTGGTCGGCGGGGCCGGGGCCGCCCCCGCGCGGCGCGCACGCGTCGCTGCCGTGACCGCCGGGCCGGTCCGGCCGCCGCCCACGGCCAGTCCGAGGATGACCCCGACCAGGGCGCCGAGGAGTGCGCCTACGACGACCAAGAACTGGCCACGACGGCGAAGCGATCGGCCCACAGGGCCTCCAGGCTGGAACAACCTCACAAGGTTGCCGGAACCCCCGCTGCCCAAACCCAGGCCCGCCGAATGGGTTCTGACCTCGCTCGACGCCGCCGACGCGTACCGGAGCCACAGACCCCACCCCTCTGCTTGCAGGCCAGCATGCCCGTGATCGTCATGTTCAGCGCTGAAAGGAGTGATAAGAGGTGAAGCCTCTCTAGGAGGGATATGCGAGAAGCGCCAGGTCCTGCTGGTAGGCCTGGCGGAGGAGGGCAGACCAGTGCGGGTGCGGATCCTCTTGGCCGGGGTGCTGCTCGCCGGGGCGGCGCTGGTCGCGGCGGCCGAGCCGGTGGCGGGCCGGCCAAGGGAGACCCCGGCCGAGCGGATCGCCCGCGAGACGGTCGCGGCGGTGCGGGCCAGCGAGCTGGCCGGGCTGACGACCTCGCTGGCGCCGGCGCCGCGGCGCCAGGCGGTAGCCGGGCCGCTTTCCGGCCGCTGGACGACCTGCCAGCTGCCGGAAGGGTTCAACCCGGTGCACGCCTCGGTGCTGCCCGATGGCACGGTGCTGCTCATGGCCGGCTCCGGAAACGACCCGGCCGAGTTCGCAGCCGGTCACTTCCGGAGCTACATCTTCTCCCCGGATACCTGCTCGACCGTCCCGCTGCCCACGCCCGGCGACCTGTTCTGCAGCGTCCACGCGATGCTCCCTAACGGCAACATCCTGGTCGCCGGGGGGACCAAACACTACGATCCCTTCTACGGGCTCCGGACCAGCTATGAGTATGACTGGCTGAACAAGCGGTTCATCCGCGGGCCACTGATGGCCGGCGGGGGCCGCTGGTATCCGGGGGCCACCCAGCTGGGCAGCGGTGAGGTGTTCGTGCTCTCGGGCCTCAACGGCGCCGGGGCGCTCAACACGCAACCAGAGGTGTACCACCCGGCCGCGCGCACCTGGAGCGTCACCCCGTATCGCCTGAGCGTGCCGACCTATCCCCACATGCTGCCGACCGCTGGGGGACGGCTGTTCTTCACCGGGGTGGCGTTCGGCGGGTCGGCGGTCCGGGTGGGCTTCCTGCGGCCCCTGACCGGCAGCTTCCAGCAGGTGAGCGGGCTGGACACCAACCGGCGCGACGAGGGGGCGTCGTTCTTCGTCCCCTTCAGCCAGGGTCGCAAGGTGATGGTGGCAGGTGGGGCCGGGGTGGCCACTACAGCCCTGGTCGATCTGTACTCCTCGGCTAACCCCGTCTACCGTGCCGGTCCGAGCCTGGACGGGCCTAGGAAGTACCTGTCCCACGCCACCCTGTTCGACGGCCGGGTGCTGTTGGCTGGCGGCCAGGATCCACAGAACAGCCCGGTCTTCACGGCCCAGCTCTACCGGCCGATCTCCAACCGTCTCGAGCTGGTCGCTTCGACCTCGGCGGCCCACCAGTACCACTCCAACATGTGGGTCGATCGGACCGGCCGGGCCGTCCTGGTGGGTGGCAACCCGGCCCGCGGCAGCGTCCAGCGGCTGGTCGAGCGGTTCGAGCCTTGGTACATGGACGTACCCGACCGGCCACAGATCACCTCGGCCCCGGCCACCATCGCCCACAACCAGCCATTTACCGCCCGGGTGCAACTGGCCTCCGGCACCACCCTCAAGCACCTGCGAGTCTTTCGCCTGAACAGCACCACCCACCAGTTCGGCGCGGCTGAAGGCGACTTCACCCTTACCGCGATGACCACACCGACTGGGGCGGGCTGGTCGCTGACCACCAGCCCCAACCTCACCCCGCCCGGCTACTACTACCTGGTCGCCGTGGACTCACGCGACGTTCCCTCAGATGCCAAGATCATCAAGGTCATCTAGGATCGCACGCTCAAGTGGAGCCGCCCTTGCCATGCCCACCAGCGCGGCGGGCCCCTCGGCCAGGGCTTACCAACAGAGATCGCGTTCGGTGTCAGGTCGCCAGGAGTCGCTCGAAGACGAGCGGTAGCGCTGGAAGGCGTCGCGGAGGTCGTCGGTCGGCACGTCGTCGCCGCGGTCACAGTAGCGCTCGAGCCGACCCCGCACATCGGCGAAGCTGCTGGCCAGATGCTGCATGAGCTCGGCCACCAGCGCGTCCACCCGCTCCACGGCCCGGCGTGGCGCATCGACCAAGCCGTCTGGTATCGATCCAGCGGGCCCGGAACCCTCGGCATCCTGGCGGCCGGCGAGCAGTGGGACGGTCGTGGAGGGGGCGGTGGTGCCGGCGGTGGGGCTGTCGGGGGCCGCCTCGGCGGCAGCCGCACCGACCGGCCTGGCCGCCGGTTCCTGGTCCGGGGGCCGCCACTCGACCACCGTGGCACCGCGCGAACTCTCCTCGGCGTCGAGGTCCTGGCGACGGAGCTCATCGGTCGCGCACTCGTCGCCCTCGATGTCGACTTCGGCGGCCCGCTGCTCGAAGTCGCCCCATCGCGTAGCCCGATCCCGCATCACCGGCTAGCGGGCCGCCAGGTCGGCTTCGGCGCTGCGCTGGTCGCCGCTTCTCGCGACGGTGCGCTGGTACTCGGGACCGAACTGCCATAAGGCTCCGAAGACATCCATACCGCGTTCGATCCGCGTCATCCAGAACCCGATAACGAGTCGTGATCAGGTCCTTCGTGCTGTCGATGTTGCCCGGCCCCCGGTGAGATCAGCGCCGAAATCGCGGCCACGCATGGAGGCGCCTTCCTGCCATTCCGGCACCACATGGACGGTTATGGTCCCGGCCAGCGCTACGACCCTCGGGACCACCCCCTGGCCTGGGGTCGTAGCGCAGGCCGGGCTGGGTGCACTGCCAGCCCGGCCGCCGAGGCCGATGATCTCCCACACGAGCGCGCAGGGTGGCGAACGCACCCGACCACCGACTACCGAGAAAACGCCAACGGCGCCGCCGGCGTTACCGACGCGCCGGAAAGACCCGGCCGCCGGAGTGGCGACCGGGCGAGGACATGCGCCTCCCGAGTCCAGCGCTTGGTCAGCTTGTGCAACACCGTCGCTTGATCCTCAACGCCGACCTGCCGCAGCTGCGGACGCTGCCTGACTAGCAGAGCCGCGCCCTACCTGCGCTGGTTTCTGAGCCGCTCCGCCAGTTCCTTCGGGTTGGGCGCGGGATCGGTAGACCTCGCAGTCCCGGGGGAGGGTGACTCGCTCGCCGAATGCCGAAGACCGAGAAGGTCAGCACGCAATGGACGGAGTCCGCTAGGCCGTGGGCCATGTCGGTCGAGGTCGAGAGGGAACTTCAGCCGGCGCACCCTGCCATCGCCGTCGACGCCGGTCACGCGCCATTGCCGGTCGGTCAGGGTGAAGGCAAAGGGCTTGGGCGAGCCGGTGAGCGCCACCATGCCGGCTCACTCCGGCTGCCCGGCCACTGCCCTCGTCGCCGTTCCTATGCCACGTATTCCTCGGCGAGCTCGCCATGCTCGTCCTGGTCTGTCAAGGGGCTCGTGCCGCCAGCAAAGTCACTACCCGGGATCGCGGGGCCGGGCGCGGTCCGTTGCACAGGAAGGAACTCGGCCCCGCCGACGAAGTCGGAGCCCACTGGGATGGCATCACGGAAGGTCATTGTCGTAACTGTCTGGGTCGGCATGCATGAACTCCAAGCATCGATTGAGGAAGTGTGGTCGAGGCGGCAGCGCCAGCGCCCATGCCTGACCTCAGGCTACATGGCCCTTCAGAGTCGCAGATCCCCCGAGTGTCGCATTGAGCATCACCTACCTCACCGACCCGATATAGGGGGGTCCCCGCCTTGGCCGCGTTCGCCTCGAGGCCCCCACCGGATCAGGCACTCGTTGTTCAGGTCATTAAGGAAGGCGGCCAAGAGCTGCCTGGTAGCGGGCAACCCGGCATGGAGGTATCGGGCGAGCTCCTCCGACGCCTCATGGCACTCGCTCGCGCCTATCTGATCGAGCATGAGATCTACATTGCCTGTCTCCATCGTGGCACTCCTCAGCTGACGGGCGACCCGGCAGTCCTTCCTCTTTCATGGGTGACCCCCTCATCGGCCCGCCATGACGTCCAGCACGGCGCGCCGCCGACATGGTTGCCTCGTCGGGCGGCGCGCCGCTGACGGGCGACCCCCCGAAACCGTCCGTCACCTCAGTGACGTCTTCGCCGGGCTGGGATGACGTCCAACGAGGAGCGATCTGCCCCGCGCCTACCGGCTGGAGCGCCGGCGGGGTTCTGAAGGTCGCTCGTGCACGAGCCTGGCGGCCACCTCGTCGACGGTGACGCTCTGGCGCGTGGCCATCCGCCGGATCCGCTTGGCGGCGGTGACCGCGGACAGGCCGTGGCGTTCCATCAGCACTCCCGTGGCCTGGTCCAGGGTCCTCCGCCGCTCCCGGTCCTCCTCGGTCTGGCGACGACGCCCCTGCTCGGACCGAACCGTTGACAGCAGCTCGGCAAAGCCCCGCTGGGTCATCTCGAAGACCGCCAGCACCTCCACCAGGAACTCCGACGCCGCCTCGGCCACATGCTCGAGCTCGTCGAAGGTTCGGTGGGTCCTGAGGACCTCCAGGAGCACGGCGTGATGGATACGGGCAAGGTCGAGGACGCTCAGCTGCTCGCCAATCGCCCGCCGGCCCAGCTCGTAGGCGGCCGTACGGCCAGGCTCGCCTCGCTCGGTGAGGTACTGCAAAAAGACAGGAGCGTAGTCACGACGGAACCGCTCGTAGGCGTCCCCGGTCACGATCCACCCTGCCTGCCGGTCATCGCGGGGACTGGCGCTGCTGACCGTCGTGGAGCAGTCGTTGCAGGTACTCCAGCCCTTCCTCGAGGTCGAGCGCGGTATGGACGTTGTCGAGGCACATGCCGAGGCGGACCATCGCGAACGCGACGGTCGGCTGGATACCGACGATGACTGTTTCCGCGCCACGCAGCCGGGCCGCGTGGGCGAGGTTGAGCAGGGTTCGGGAACCGAAGGAGTCCATCACGTCGAGGGCGGCGACGTCGATGATGATGCCGCGGGCGCGGTGGGTGCCGATCTGCTCCACGAGGTCCTGCTGGAACTGGACGATCTCGCGGTCGTTCAGGGCCTCGTGGATCGAGGCGATCAGGTACTCCCCCTGCCGCAGAATCGAAACCAGCATCTGCTCGACCACCCACTCGGTCTGTGTCAGCGCTGAAGGTTGTCGGCCGCGTCGGATCTGATGACCTTGAACCCGAGCAGGCGTTCTGCCTCCTCCACGCCGCCCTGGAGGTCGCCGACAGTGTTCATCTTGCCAAGATCGACCCCGATGGTCACCAGGGTCTGGGCGATCTCGGGCGACAGGCCGGTGAGGATCACGCTCGCCCCCATCAGCCGTGAGGCATCCACCGCCTGGACGAGGTGGTTGGCGACCTCGGAGTCCACGTCGGGGACGCCGGTGATGTCGATCACCACCACCTTGGCCCGGTTGCCGCGGATGCCGGCCAGGAGCTGCTCGGTGAACTGGTTGGCCCGTTGCTCGTCGAGGACGCCGATGATGGGCAGGATCAGGATGCGTTCGCGGACCTGGAGCACCGGGGTGGACAGCTCCCGGATGGCGTCCTGCTGCTGGCGGATGATGCGCTCGCGTTCGCGGACGAAGCTCACCGCCACGGTGTTGGCGATCCGGTTGGCAGCCGGCTCATAGGCGTCCAGGACCCGGTTCAGCAGGTCGAAGTCCTTCTGGTACTTCTCGAACAGCGAGCGCGCCAGGACGTCGCGGAGCAGCAGGACAATGCCAACGACCTCGTAGGTCTCCACCCCTCTGGGGATGATCCGCTCCGACAGGTCACGGGCATAGGCCTGCAGTGCCTCGACACTTCCCGTCTCCAGCACCTCCACATAGCTGTCGTACACCGAGGTGGCCATCGAGAAGGTCTCCTCGTCGGTCATGGCCGACAGCAGATGGGCATTGGTGATGCGGTTGGCCCACTGCTCCCGCAGTTCACTGCGGCGATCCCGCAGGTGGGTCACCAGCTCGGGCAACAGCTCCAGGTCCTCCTCCCGGGCTTCCTGGACCACCGGGACCTCCTCCGGCGTGCCTGTCTCCATTCCCGACTCCCTTCTCACGCGGCCATCACGCCTCTCGTCGCCATTTCGTCATGGTGACGGTGGTTCCCTTGCCGACCTCCGAGGTGATCTCGAACTCGTCCATCAGCCGGCGCGAGCCCGGCAGGCCGAGGCCCATGCCTCCATAGCCGCTGTAGCCGTCCCGGAGGGCCTGCTCCAGATCCGGGATGCCTGGCCCGGCATCACGAGCCACCACCGTCACCCCTTCCCGACCGTCCTCTCCCACCAGGCTGACAAGGATCTCGCCGCGGCTGGCGAACATCACGATGTTGCGGGCGATCTCGGAGATGGCGGTCGCGATGATGGTCAGCTCGCTCGCCGAGAACCCGGCCTGGGCGGCGAGCTCACGGCCTCGCCTGCGGGCGGTCACAACGTCGGCGTCGGAGCCGATGGGAATGCGGATCTCATCGGCCACCGAAGCGGTCCTCCTCCGGTCGAGCAGCGGCTCGCTGAGCCGAGCGCACCAGGTACAGGCGAGCAGATGGCCGCCGGCGTCCAGGTCCCGCTGGCGGCGCCGGTCCCCAGCGGACAGGGCCAGCAGCACGGGGCGGCAGTGCGTGGTGGGCGGCTCCGCCTGTTCCAGCTCCAGGAGGTACTCGACCCGGAGCCTCGCCCGCGCCCGGCTGAGCTGGGCCGCGACGGCGCCCGGGGTCGAGTCCCGGCGGGCCGCCAGCGTGGCCGTATCCGTCCCCTCCACCTCATGGGCGACCAGCGCCTCCTGATCCGACTCAGGCAGCTTGCTCAGCGCGGCGGTGATCGCCCGGCCCTCCTCCCGGCGCAGCGCCTCCTCCTCGGGCAGGACCGGCTCGCGCAGATCGATGAGCCGGTGCGCGTGGCGCCTGCCCCGCTGCTCGTTGGTGGCCAGTGTTCTGGTGAGGTTTCTGGCGGTCACGACAGCGTAGGGGGCTAGTGTCCGTGGCTCGAGGCGCTGGCGTGCCGCCATAACCCGGGCCAGGGCCTCCTGTACCAGGTCCTCCACGACGTGCCGCTCGCGGACTCGGGCGGCGATGACCCGCCGGAGCAGCGGTGCCAGCTCGACGACGTCGTCGTGGTCGAGCCCGCTGGTGGATGGACCAGCGCTCAAGCCCCCAGCTCCCGCGGGTGGCCATGCGTCATGGACGGTCCCGCCACGAGTCAGTACCAGTAGAGAACGCGCATCACCTCGGGCCGGACTCCCCGAGCAGGCTCGCCGGGAAACCGCGTGGCGGCATGAGGTATGCCCGCGTTGACGACGGCCGGGTCGGCACAGCAGGTCGGGATCGCCCTGGCCCGAAGCTGGCGGGGCGGCTCGCTGTCGGCTTCCGCGGGCCGCTCTGCCCCAACCTCGCATTGCGGCCTGTTACCGCAGTCGGTCTCCACTCGTGACGCCGGATCAGGGAGACCGCGCTCCTGCCGCGCTCCCCGGCGACCCTGTATCCGGCCACCGATCGGCGACGGCTCCGTGGCGAGAAGCTGCTTCAGAACAGCACCGAGGCAAACAGTCCAAGCAAACCTCCGACCATCAGGATGATCCCGACCCTGTTGAGGTCGAACCCCGAGGCGTGGCCTCCACGGCGTCTCAGGATGCACCGATCACGAACGAAAAGTTGCTGAAGCCAATCCCTACCGTGGCGCCTCCTGGGAAGTGCGGTTCTGCCGTCAGGGCTGGTCTCGGCAGGTCATGCCGTCTATCGAAGCAACGCCGCAGCCTGTCCAGTCGTTACGATCCAAGCCAACAACAAGCACGGTGTTCCGCCGTGGACGGGCGACAAGTGGTGCCGGGCGCGCCATGGCCGACGGCGGCTTCGACCGGTCGGAGCACCTCGGCCCAGCTATCGAGAGGCAGCCAGGAGCGCTATCGGCCCGCCCGGGAACTCCGCCGCGGGAACTCCGCGCTGTAACCGCGGCGGCCGATCGTCTTTCAGCCAGCCGGGGCACTTTCGGGCTACCGGAGCGCCAGCGGCGCCGCGACGCCATGGGGATGGGTGGAGGTCTGCGCGTTTGACAGTTCTGTGGGGCGACGTGCAGCTTGGTCCTCCCTGGAACCGGTCCATCGGGGGATGGCGATGATCGGCAACGAGTTCCCGGCCGTGCTCGTCGCCGCCACCCGTGGCGACGAAGAGGCATTCGGGAGGCTCTGGCGCGACCTCCAGCCCCGCCTGCTCCGGTACTTCATGGTGGCCGCGCCCGCCGCCGCCGAGGACCTGGCGTCCGAGACCTGGCTGGCGGTAGTGCGTGGCATCGACCGCTTCCGAGGCACCGAGCCGGCCTTCCGGGCTTGGCTGTTCACCATCGCCCGACACGAGATGCTCGACTGGCGCCGTCGGGCCGCCCGGCGGCCGATCGAGGACCTGCCGGCGACCGCCCTAGTCGAGCGGGCCGCCCCCGACGACCCCGCCGCCACCGCCCTGGAGGGCTTCTCCACCCGGGCCGCGCTCGCGGTGGTCGGCACCCTCCCCGCCAACCAGGCCGAGGCGATTGTGCTCCGCGTGGTCGGAGGGCTCGACGTGGACCAGGTGGCGTCCCTCATGGGCAAGCGCCCAGGCACGATCAGAGTTCTCACCCACCGGGGGCTACGGAAGCTGGCCGAGCGCCTCGGCCCCGACCGCATCTCGGGCATGGTGTAACGCGATGGACACCGATGACGCTTCCTCTGCTGACATGCCCCGACGACCCACCGACCGCGACGCCGACCCGCTAGCCCTCGACGAAGAGACCGTCGAGCGGCTGCTGGCCGGCGAGCTCCCCCCGGCCCAGGCACCCCCCGAATATGCCGCCGTAGCTGCGCTGCTTGCAGCCGCAGGGGCCCCGCCGAGCCAGGAGGAGCTCGCCGGCAAGGCGGCCGCCCTCGCCGAGTTCCGGGCCGTGACCATGGCCACGGCCGCTGCCGCCTACCGGGCCACCAAGCCGAGGCGGCGACGCCGGGTCGGGCTGGCCGCGGTTGCCGTTGCCGGCGCCCTCGCCACCGGAGGGGTGGCCGCGGCCGCCACCGGCCACCTCCCCGAACCGGTCCGCAAGGCGACCCGGAGCATCCTGGTGACTGTCGGCGGCGCGGAGTCGGCCACCACCGCTCCGCACCCGGCGTCGAGCGCACAACCCCCCGACAGCGGCCGCGCTGGCCAGCCTCCTCCACCTACCGCTGCGACCGTCCCCGCACCGGGCACGACCGGCGCCGCCGCGGCCGCTAGCCCGGACCTGAAGGGCCTCTGTCGTGCCTATCTGCACGGCAAGGGCGCCGAGAACGGCAAGAAGCTGGACGCGACCGCGTTCCAGGCGCTAGCCCGCGCGGCCGGCGGCGAGGATGGGGTTCAGGCCTACTGTCAACGCCTCCAGCCTCCGCGC
>JASLIH010000580.1 GCA_030152105.1 Actinomycetes bacterium | reverse complement strand
CCACATCTCGGCCGCGCGAGCCGGGCCAGGCGACCACCCGCGGCCGGCCGGCGGGGGCCAGGCGGGCGGCCTTGGCGGCCTTGGCGATGCGCGCGGGCGCCTTGAGCCGGTCGACGTCGGCCTGCAGGGCGGTCCAGCGGGCCTCGGCCAGGCGGTTCTGGCGCTGGAGCTCGCTGATCCGGAACGACTGCTGGTTGACGCTGACGTTGAGCGCGACGAGGCCGAACACCCCGGCCACGATCGCGGCGATGGTGAGGAGCAGGAACGGGAGCCGCGGGACCCGTCTGATCGGGGCGACCGCCCGCAGCCGTGGCAGCTGGAGCTGGGGGCGTGGTGCCTGGCGCGGGGCCCTGGCGGTGGTTGAGGTCACTGGCGCCCCCCTCGGGCCTCGGTGCTCGGCTGGAGCTTCTCGGCCGCGCGCAGCTTGGCGCTCTCGGCCCGCGGGTTGGCGGCCACCTCGGCGTCCGAGGGCCGCTCTGGCCGGCGGGTCAGGACGGCCACGGTCGCCGCCGAGGCGGCGGGCGGGTCGACGGGGAGGCGGTGGGGCAGGTCGACCGGGCGGCCGGCCGCGTCGGCCAGGGCCTGCTTGACGATGCGGTCCTCGAGGGAGTGGTAGGCGAGCACGACCAGCCGCCCGCCGGGGGCGAGCAGGTCGATGGCCTGCGGCAGGGAGGCCCGGAGCGCGTCCAGCTCGCGGTTGACCTCGATGCGCAGGGCCTGGAAGGCCCGGCGGGCCGGGTGGGGACCGGTCCGCCGGGCGGCTGCGGGCACCGCCGCCTTGACCAGCTCGGCCAGCTGGCCGGTGGTGACGATGGGGCCACGGCGTCGTGCCTCGTCGATCGCGCGGGCGATGCGGCCCGCGAAGCGTTCCTCGCCGTACTCGCGCAGGATGCGGGCGAGGTCGGCCCGTGGGTAGGTGGCGACCACCTCGGCCGCGGTGGTCCCGGTGGTGGGGTCCATCCGCATGTCCAGCGGGGCGTCGGCCCGGTAGCTGAAGCCGCGGTCGCCGTCGTCGAGCTGCAGCGAGGACACCCCGAGGTCGTAGAGGACGCCGTCGACGGCCTCCAGGCCCAGGCGGCCGGCCACCTCGGCCAGGTCCTCGAACGAGGCGGCGACGGCCTGGAGGCGGTCCCCGGCCCAGGCCAGGCGCGCACTGGCCAGGGCCAGGGCGGCCGGGTCGCGGTCGAGGCCGACGACCCGGCCGTCGGGGGCGCTGGCCTCCAGCAGCCGTTCGGTGTGGCCGCCGAGGCCGAGGGTGGCGTCCAGGTAGGTCCCGCCGGGGTAGGGCCGGAGCAGCTCGGTGACCCGGTCGACCAGGACCGGCTCGTGACGGGCGGCGGTCAACACCATCAGATCCCCAGCTCGGCGAGGTGGGCGGCGTTGGTCTCGTCGGCGTACGCGGCCTCGGCGACCGTCCGGTACTGCTCCCACTCCGTCTTGTCCCAGATCTCGACCCGGCGGATCTGGCCGAGAAGGACCACGTCCTTGGCCAGGCCGGCGTACTCGCGCAGGGCCTGGGGGATGACCACCCGGCCCTGGGAGTCGGCGCTCTCGGAGCTGGCCCCGGCCACGAACATGCGGGCGAAGTCCCGGGTCGGGCGGGCGGTCAGGGGCTGGCTGTGGAGCTTGGCCGCGAAGGCCTCGAACTCGGCCTGCGGGAACACATAGAGACACCGCTCCTTGCCGACGCCTTTGGTGATCACCATGTCCTGCCCCAGCTCGTCCCGGAATTTGCGCGGGAGGATCACCCGGCCCTTTGGATCCAGGGAGTGGTCGTAGGTGCCGATGAACAGCGCCGCTCCCCTCCCCTGTTCCCTCCACTTGGCGCCACTTTACTCCACCGGGTACCCACCGTCAATGCATATGCAGCCACAGAGAGAGGCCGTTTGAGCAGGGAAAATAGGGATCAGCAGTCAGAAATAGCCGCAGAGCGGAAGAACTGTTGATCCTCCACTTCACTCCACTGGAGCGATGGGGAGAGGGCTATCCGCCCTGGGCGCCGGGGGCCGGGAGCAGGTCCGGGGGGACCTCGATCGGGGCGGGGGCGAAGGGGGTGGCGCCCTCGGGGAGCAGGATGCGCTCGACCGAGAAGGAGGAGCCGGGGAGGCGGACGCTGATGCGGTCGACGGCCACCGGGCGGCGGGTCTGGGGGTCGAAGTAGATGACCTGGGCGTCGGCCGGGGGCGGGTCCTCGGCCCGGAAGTTGTCGGGCCCGCCGGCGCCGGCGGTGCCGGTCTGGAGGGTCCTGGTGCCGTTGACGACCTCCGTGCCGAAGCGGTGGAGGTGGCCGTCCAGGACGGTGGCCACGTGGCCGCGGGCGTAGGCGGCCAGCCGGCCGTCGTGGACCAGGAGCACGTCCGGCCGCAGGGCCTGGCGGTCGATGGCGTCGGCCACGCCGACGCTCCGGGCCACCTTGAGGTCCTCGAACTCCTCCACCTGGCTGCCCTTGCCCGGGGTGAAGGTCGGGTCGGCGACCCCGTAGAAGCGGATCCCGGCGACCTCGGTGCCGCCACTGTCCAGGACCCGGGCGTTGTCGTTGGCGGCAACGGCCTTGACCATGTCGGCGTCGTCGTGGTTGCCCTTGACGAACAGGTACGGCACCTCGAAGCGGCCGATGTTGGCCGCCACCTGCGGCTCCCTTGGCAGCCCCCAGGTGCCCATGTCGCCGGTGTCGACCACCGCGGCCACGTCGAACTGGTCGGCCAGCCGTTCGGCCAGGTCGAACCCGGCCGGGTTGAGGTGGATGTCGGAGATGTGGAGCACCCGCACGGTGCCGTTGCCGTCGATCTCGCCGACCGGGGTGGCCAGGGCGGCATAGGCGCGGTCGAGGTTGCGGCCGATGCGGACCATCTCCGCCCGCAGGGTCCGAAGGCGGTCGAGGCCGGTGCGGACGTCGCCGATCAGGGCCGGGGCGTACTCGAGGGCGCCCTCGTAGCGGGGCTCGCGGAAGGCGGTCACGTCGTAGGTGGCCAGGGCCGGCCCCAGGAGCAGGACAGTGGCGGTCAGGCCGCCGAGGCCACAGCGCAGCAGCTGGCGGCGGGTCCGCCGCGGGAACACCACCACCGCGGCCAGCCCGCCGGCCAGGCCGAGGAGGGCGATCCGGAGCACGAAGACGGTGGCGGCCCGGCGGGCCTGGTCCTCGAGGGGGCCGAGGGTCGCCTCCAGCTCGGCGAACTGGGGGCCGCCGGGCCCCGAGGGGCCGGGGCTGCCCTCCAGCAGCCGCCCCAGGCGCTTGACGTCGACGTCGTCGACGGTGGCCCGGAAGGCCAGCGGGCCCTGGTGAGTCCGGGCCGAGACCGACCCGAACGGCGGCGCGGCCAGCCGGCTGGACCCGACCAGGGCAACCCCGGCCTCGAGGCGCACCCGGGCCGGGCCGACGGTGACCTCCTGGTCGGCCAGGAAGGTCACGGCCAGCAGCGCCCCCAGCGCCCCGGCGAGCAGGGGCAGGGCCCACGGGGCGACCCGGGTGGCCAGAGCGGTCAGGGAGGCGCGGCTGGGAAGGCTCAGGCGGGGACGGCGTCGGCCTCCAGGCCCAGGAACGGCGCCCAGCCAGGTTCGATGCGGCCGACGGCGATCACGATCCACAGCGTCTCCTTGGGCGCCCGTGGCTCGCGCCGTAGACGGAAGCCCGCCTCGTGCGGGAGGCGGTCCTCCTTCTGGCTGTTGCAGCGCCGGCAGGCGGCGACCACGTTCTCCCAGACGTGAAGACCGCCACGGGAGCGGGGCACCACGTGGTCGACGTTCTCGGCTCGCTCGCCGCAGTACTGGCAGGTGTGGTCATCGCGTACGAACACCGCTCGACGGGAGAGCCCGGCCCGGGCTCGGAACGGTACCTTCACAAAGTACCGGAGCCGGATGACGCTGGGGGCCTGGACCGCCAGGGTGGCCCCGCGGACCAGGCCGCTGCCGGGCACCAGCACGTCGGCCTTCTCCTTGAGCACCAGCACCACCGCCCGCCGCACCGGCACGACAGAGATCGGCTGGTACGACGCGTTGAGGACGAGCGCTCGCTCCACCATGCCCTCCCGTGGCGATGCGTGGGGCCGCTCGCAGTATAACGGTGGAGGTGCTCAGCCTTCCTGGGGTGCGTCGGGGATCAGGACCCGGAACGAGGAGCCGCCCCCGGCCCGCTCCTCCACCCAGGCCCGCCCCCCGTGGAGCTCGGCGAACCGGGCGACCAGGGTCAGCCCGATCCCGACCCCGGGCGCGTGGGCCGGCGTGTCCGGGCCCTGGCGGAACGGCTCGAACACGCTGTCGCGCAACTCGGCCGGGACCCCGGCCCCGGCGTCCTCGACCGCCAGCAGGACTCCGTCGCCGCCCGGCGGCTGCTCGACCCGCACCCACACCGGGGTGTCCGGCGGGGTGTGCCTGGCCGCGTTGGCCAGCAGGTTCTCGATGATCCGCTCGACCTTGCCCGGGTCAAGGGAAACGATCAGTGGCTGGGCCACGACCTGGGGCCGGCGGCCGTTGAGCAGGCCCCAGTCGTCGGCGATCCGGCCGGCCAGGGCGGCCACGTCGGTCGGGCGGCGCTTGGGGGCGACGATCCCATGGGTCAGCCGGTCCAGGTCGAGCAGGTCGTTGAGCAGCCGGTCGAGCTTGCGGGCGTTGGCCACCAGCCGGGTGTAGAGGTCGCTGCGGTCGGCATCGGCCAGGATGTCGGCCTTGTGCTCCAGGGTCAGGCCGATGCCGACGATCGCGGCCAGGGGCGTGCGCAGCTCGTGGGAGACCGCGTCCAGGAAGGTGTTCTTCATCTGGTCCAGGGCCCGCAGCCGCCGGGTCACCTCGCGCTCGTGCTCAAGGGCCCGCTTGGTGTCGGTGATGTCGACGCTCACGCCCTGCCAGAACAGCGGCGTACCGGCCGCGTCGTGGACCAGCACGCACTGGTCCCGGACCCACTTGACCTCGCCCGACTTGGTGAAGAAGCGGTACTCCATCCGGAACGGCTCGCCGGTCCGCTCGCAGCGGGCCTCCTCGGCCAGGACCGCCTCCAGGTCGTCGGGGTGGACGGCCGACTTCCAGAAGTTGGCCCGGCTGGCCTCCTCGGCGGTGAAGCCGAACAGCTCCTCGACCTGGCGGTTGATGTACTGGCGGGCGCCGCCGACCTCGAACTCCTCGCTGTAGACGATGGCCGGGATCTCCTCGACAAGGGTCCGGAAGCGGCCCTCGGCCTTCTGCCGCTCGACCAGCTCCTGCTGGGCGGCGGCGTACAGGCGGGCGTTGTCGAGCGCGATCGAGACCACCTCGGCGAAGCGGCTGACCTGGGTGACCTCGTCGTCGGTGAAGGTCCGGCCGAGCTCGGAGAAGGCAAGACCGATCACGCCGTAGACCGTCCCGCCCGACACCAGCGGGACCCCGAGGACGGCCCGGAAGGCGTCGCTGGCGACCTGGGGCACCCGCCCCTCCCAGCGGCTGTAGTCGGGGATGGCCACCGGGGCGCCGGTCTCCCAGACCCGCCCGGACAGGCCCTCGCCCTTGAGCATCCGCAGCCCGACCAGGCCGGCATAGGCCCCGGTGCCCAGCCGCAGGACCATCTCGCCGGTGTCCGGCTCGATCAGGCAGATGTAGCCGTTGCCGGTGCCGACCTCCTGGCCGGCCCAGGTGACGATCCGCTCCAGCAGCCCGCCCGCGGCCATGGGGTCCAGCTCAGGGTCCATGGCCACCTCCCAGCTCCCGCTCGAGGGCCCCCCCGAACCGCTCAACGGCCGTCTGGTCGAAGAGGGCGAACACGACGGTGGTGACCGGGCCGGGCCCGGCGGCGTGCTCGCGCACGGCCGCGCCCATGGCCGCGGCGGCCGCCTCCAGCGGAACCCCGCCGACCCCGGTGCCAAGGGCGGGCAGGGCCACGCTGGCCAGCCCCTCGGCGGCGGCCAGGCGCAGCGCGGCCGCGGTGGCGCTGCCGACGGCCTCGGCGCTGGCCGGGCGGCCCGGGGCCATGGCGGCGGCGTGCAGGATGGCCTTGACCCCTCGCCCGGCGAGCCGGCCCGGGCCGGTCCGGACCGCGTCCCCGACCGGCCAGGGGGCCTGGGCGACCGCCTCGGCCTCGACCTCGGCGCCGGCGGCCCGCCGGATGGCCCCGGCGACCCCGGAGCCGAGCCAGCCCTCGTTGTTGGCCGCGTTGACGATCCCCTCGGTGCCCGCGGCCGTGATGTCGCCCTGCCAGACCCAGACGTCGGTGGGCCCGCAGCTGGCCACCTTGCGACGCTCGTCCATGTTCCCTCCGGTTGCTCGCCCCACCGTACCCCGGCCGGCGGTCAGCTATCGGTAGAGGGCGTGGAGCCAGAGGTCGGCCAGGGTCTCGACGGCGAGGTCGCGGTCCAGCGGCTCGCCCCGGACGGCCCGCAGGAACATCGTCTGCTCGGCCATGGCGGCCAGGGCGGTGGCGGCCGTCAGCGGGTCGACCGGCCGGGTCACGCCCAGGCTGGCGGCCCGCTCGATGTTGCGGGCGATGCGGGCCACGAACTGGCGGCGGACCTCGTCGAGGATCCGGCCCAGCTCCGGGTCCTGGATCGAGGCCTCGGTCCAGAGGGCGATCAGGTCGGCGTCGCGGTCGTACAGGTCGGAGAGGCCGCGCAGCACCTCGACCAGGCTGGCCCGGACGTCGCCGGGACGCCAGGGCTGGCCGGCCAGGTCGACCAGGGTGGCGGCGTTCTCGGAAATGAGGGCGGCCAGGGCGGCCCGCTTGTTCTTGAAGTAGGCGTAGAAGGTGCCGTGCCCGACTCCGGCCCTGGCGACAATGTCCTCGACCCGGGCCCGGGCGTAGCCGAGGTCGGCGAAGGCCTGCCGGGCCGCGGCGAGCAGCCTGGCCCTGGTGTCGATGGCGGTTGGCACGGATGGAGGATATAGAACCGGATCGGCTCGTTCTCACCTCTTCCTTATCCGTCGCGCCTACAATCGATGTGCTCAGCGCCCCAGGAAAGGAGCCCGCTCGGGTGGCCACGACGCGCCCCGACACGGGCGGCATGGACGACGTCGCCGCCTCATACGACAAGATCCGGGCCAACATCGAGCGGGTCATCGAGGGCAAGACCGAGGTGGTCCGCCTCGCGCTGGTGGCCCTGCTGGCCGAGGGACACCTCCTGATCGAGGACGTCCCCGGGGTCGGCAAGACGATGCTGGCCAAGGCCCTGGCCCGGTCCATCGACTGCTCGGTCCGCCGCATCCAGTTCACCCCCGACCTGCTGCCCTCCGACGTCACCGGGGTCAGCGTGTTCAACCAGGAGCGGGG
>JASLIH010000575.1 GCA_030152105.1 Actinomycetes bacterium | reverse complement strand
TCCTGGGCGTGATCGCCTACCACGTGCTCGGCCGGTCCCAGCTGCCGGCCTGGCTGCGGGCGGCCGTGGTCGGCGGCGGCCTGGTCGCCTACCTGGTCATCCTCGGGATCGGAGCCCTGCTCGGCGGGATCGCCTGAGCGGCCGCCCCGCCCGACGGCAAGGGTTGCTCAGCCGGGAACCGGCGCTGGCGCCGGTTCGGTGCGGGTGCGGCCGTAGAGGGTGGTGCGCTGCTCCAGGCGGCGGCCGAGGGGCTCGACGATGGCCCGGAACTCGGCCTCCTCCATGAGCTGGCCGTGGCTGGCCCCGGCGGCGCGGCTGATGTTCTCGTCCATCAGGGTGCCGCCGAGGTCGTTGACCCCGGCCAGCAGGGCCTGGCGGACGCCGTCGGCGCCCATCTTGACCCACGACACCTGGATGTTGTCGATCAGGCCACGGTAGGCGATCCGGCCGACGGCGTGGATGAGCACCGCCTCCCGGAAGGTCGGCCCGGGGCGGGACTGGCGCTTGCGGTACATGGGCGCGGCCATGTGGACGAACGGCAGGGGCACGAACTCGGTGAACCCGCCCGTCTGGGCCTGCAGGGCCCGGGTCCGCAGCAGGTGCCTGGCCCAGTGCCGGGGCGACTCGACGTGGCCGAACATGATGGTGATGTTGGAACGCAGCCCCACCGAGTGGGCCACCCGGTGGACCTCGAGCCACTCGTCGGTGGTCACCTTGTCGGGGCAGATGACCGCCCGGACCTCGTCGTCCAGGATCTCGGCGGCGGTGCCGGGCAGGCTGGCCAGCCCGGCCGACTTGAGCCGCAGCAGGTAGTCGCGGAGCGGCTCGCCGAGCCGGCGGGCGCCCTCGTGGACCTCCAGGGCGGTGAAGCCGTGGATGTGCATGCCCGGGACGGCCTCGTGCACGGCCTCGGCGACGTGCAGGTAGTAGTCGCCGTCGAAGCTGGGGTGGATGCCGCCCTGGAGGGTGACCTCGGTGGCCCCACGGGCATCGGCCTCGACCACCCGCCGGGCCACCTCGTCCAGGCCGAGCAGGTAGGGCGCGCCGCGGAGGTTCAGGCTGGCCGGGCCCTTGGAGAAGGCGCAGAAGCGGCAGCGGAAGGTGCAGACGTTGGTGTAGTTGATGTTGCGGTTGCGGACGAAGGTGACCACGTCCCCGACGGCCCGGCGGCGCAGCTCGTCGGCGACCTCGGCCACCGCCCGCACCTCCGGTCCCCGGGCCGCGAACAGGGCGACCAGCTCGTCCTCGCCCGGCTGCTGCCCGGCCACCACCCCGGCCAGCACCTCCCCCACCCGTCCCCCGGCCCCGGCGCTCGGGAAGCGGGCGGGGTCGATCAGGATGGGCGGCGGCTCGTGGTCGCCGGCCGCCCAGCGGTCGTCGCGGCCCAGGGCCTCGGCGTCGGAGCGGTCCAGCACCGGGAACCGGAGGTCGGGGTCGAGCCAGCGCTCGGGGTCGGCGGCGAACTCGGGGTAGATGGTGAGCCTCGGGGCCAGGGTCATGCCGGCCGCCTCGGTCACCGCGCGCAGGCGCTCGAGGGCCGGCCAGGGCGCCTCGGGGTTGACGTGGTCGGCGGTGACCGGGGAGACCCCGCCCCAGTCGTCGATCCCCGCCTCCAGCAGGGCCCCGAAGTCCTCGGTGAGGTTGGGCGGGGCCTGGAGGTGGATGCCGGGGTCGAGCAGGACCCGGGCGGCCGCGATCGTCCACAGGTAGTCCTCGAGGGACGGCGGCGCGGCGGCGGCCATGGCCGTGCCCGGCTTGGGGCGGAAGTTCTGGACGATCACCTCCTGGACGTGGCCGTGGCGGCGGTGGGCGGCGCCGATGGCGGCCAGCGCCTCCAGCCGCTCGGCCCGGGTCTCGCCGATCCCGACCAGGATCCCGGTGGTGAACGGGATGGCCAGCTCCCCGGCCGCCTCCAGGGTGGCCAGGCGGCGGGCCGGCAGCTTGGTCTGGCAGCGGGCGTGCGGGCCGCCGGGCTCGTGGAGGCGCTCGGAGAGAGACTCCAGCATCATGCCCTGGCTGGCCGAGACCCGGCGCAGGGCGGCCAGCTCGTCCGGGAGCAGGGCGCCGGCGTTGGCGTGGGGCAGCAGGCCGGTCTCCTCGCGCACCAGCCGGCAGGACGCGGCCAGGTACTCGACGGTGGAGCCGTGCCCGAGCCCGGCCAGGGCGTCGCGGGCCACCGGATAGCGCTCCTCGGGCCGCTCCCCGAGGGTGAACAGGGCCTCCGAGCAGCCGGCGGCCGCCCCCGCCCTGGCGATCTCCAGCACCTGCTCTGGCGCCAGGTAGGCCGAGGTCCCGAGGCGGGCCGGGGGCTTGGCGAAGGTGCAGTAGCCGCAGTGGTCGCGGCACAGCATGGTGAGGGGGATGAAGACCTTGGGCGAGTAGGTGACCCTGGTCCCGTGCCGGCGGTCGCGGATCCGCCGGGCCTCGGCCAGCAACTCGTCCAGCGGGGTGGCCGGGGAGATGTCCATACCTGGCAGCGTCAAGCCATCACTTCAGAAAGTCAAGTGATCTTCTCACGGGTGGTACGGTCGGGCTGTGCCAAAGCTCTACCCGCTTCCTGGGCCGGTGGCCCGATCGCTCGAGGTCGTCGGCGACCGGTGGACCCTGCTGGTGGTCCGCGAGCTGCTGCTCGGCGGGCGCCGCTGGGCCGAGCTGGAGCGCGCCCTGCCCGGCATCCCCTCCAACCTGCTGGCCGAGCGCCTGCGCCTGCTCGAGGAGGAGCAGGTGGTCGAGCGGGCCCCCGACGGCCGCGTCTACCACCTGACCGACAAGGGCCGCGACCTGGCCCCGGTGCTGGCCAGCCTGGCCGCCTGGGGCACCCGCCACTGCGACGAGCCGTCCTCGGCCCTGGCCACCCACGCCGGCTGCGGCGGCCGGGTCGTGATGCGCTCCTCCTGCGCCCGCTGCGGCGCCCCCGTCCCCCCCGAGGCCCTGGACGTCCGCGGCCTCCA
>JASLIH010000396.1 GCA_030152105.1 Actinomycetes bacterium | reverse complement strand
CCTCGAGCCGAGCATGCTGGTCGCCGACGAGCCCGTGTCCAGCCTGGACGCCTCGGTCCGGGGCGAGATCCTGGCCCTGCTGCTCGGCCTGGTCCGCGACCTCGGCCTGTCCATCCTGGTCGTCACCCACGACCTCGGCCTGGCCTGGAACATCGCCGACCGCCTGGCCGTCATGTACCTGGGCCGGATCGTCGAGCAGGGGCCGACCGAGACCGTGCTGGCCGCCCCCCGCCACCCCTACACCAGGGCCCTGCTCTCGGTGGTCCCCGAGGTGCACCATCTGGAGACCCAGATCCTCACCGGCGAGCCGCCCGACCCGACCCGGGTCCCCGGCGGCTGCCGCTTCCACCCCCGCTGCCCGGCCCTGGCCTCGGGCGCGGCCGCGGCGGCGGGCATCGACGACCGCTGCCGCAACGAGGCCGTGCCCATCCTCCGGGGCGTGGCCGAGCATCATGCCGCTTGCTTCCTGACTGACGAATCAGTTAAAAAGGAGAGTGGGTCTCGGGTCGGGAGGTAGGCATGGAGCGGTACGACGCGATCGTTGTCGGCGGCGGGCACAACGGGCTGGTCGCGGCCGCCTACCTGGCCAGGGCGGGGCAGCGGACGCTGGTCTGCGAGGCCCGGGAGGTGGTCGGGGGCGCGGCCGTCACCGAGCAGCCGTTCGGGCCCGGGTACAAGGTGACCTCGCTGTCGTATGTGGTCAGCCTGCTGCCGCCGGCCCTGGTGCGCGACCTGGACCTGCACCGCCACGGCTACAAGGTCTATCCCCAGGGCCCCTATTTCGCCCCCCACGCCCGCGGCACCTCCCTGCAGCTCTCCAACGACCCGGTCAAGCGCCGGCAGGAGATCGCCCGGTTCTCCCCCCGCGACGCCGACGCCGAGGAGCGCTGGGACGCCTGGATGGCCGGCCTGGCCGACGTGCTCGGGCCGCTGCTGTCGGCCGTCCCGCCCAAGGTCGGCTCCCGGCACCCGGCCGACCTGGCCTCCCAGGCCCGCCTGGTCTGGCGGCTGCGCGGGCTCGACACCCGCAAGGCGGCCGACGTCACCCGGCTGTTCACCCTCAGCATCGCCGACCTGCTGGAGGAGTACTTCGAGTCGCCCGAGCTCCAGGCCGTGCACGCGGTCAGCGGGGTCATCGGGACCTGGGCCGGGCCGCGCGCCCCCGGCACCGCCTACGTCATGGCCCACCACCACATCGGCGACGTCGGCGACGGCAAGCTCGGCAGCTGGGGCTTTGCCGAGGGCGGCATGGGCGCGGTCAGCAACGCGATCGCCGACGCCGCCCGCTCCTTCGGCGCCGAGATCCGCACCTCGGCCCCGGTCCGGCGCATCACCACCAGGGACGGGCGCGTCACCGGGGTCGTCCTGGAGGGCGGCCAGGAGCTGGCCAGCGGCGTCGTCGTGGCCGCCACCCACCCAAAGATCACCTTCCTCGAGCAGGTCGACCGGGCCGAGCTGCCCGGCGACTTCGTCGCCGACATCGAGCGCTGGAAGACCCGCAGCGGCACCGTGAAGGTGAACCTGGCGGTCGACCGGCTGCCCCGGTTCAGCTGCCGGCCCTCCTTCGACCCGGAGATCCACGGCGGCACCATCGTGCTCGCCGAGTCGCTTGACGACATGGAGGGCGCCTTCCAGGACGCGGCCGCCGGCCGGCCCTCGGCGGTGCCGTTCGCCGACATCTGCATCCCCTCGGTGTTCGACAAGACCCTCGCCCCCGAGGGCCACCACATCGTCTCGATGTTCACCCAGTGGGTGCCCCACACCTGGGCCGGCAAGCCGATGGACGAGGAGCTGGAGGCCCACGCCGACCGGGTGGTGGCCCGGATGGAGCGGGTCGCGCCCGGGTTCACCGACTCGATCCTGTTCCGCCAGGTGATCGGCCCCTACCAGATGGAGCACGAGTACGGGCTGGTCGGGGGCAACATCTTCCATGGCGAGCTGTCGGCCAGCCAGCTGTTCCACACCCGCCCGGCCGCCGGCTACGCCGACTACCGCAGCCCCATCGCCGGCCTCTACCAGGCCGGGTCGGCCACCCACGGCGGCGGCGGCGTCACCGGCATCCCCGGGCGCAACGTCGTCCGCCAGATCTCCAAGGACCTCCGCCGGGCCGAGCGGCGCAGCAAGCTCCGCCAGCGGCTCCCCATCCCGACCCGCTGACCTTCCCCTGGGAGGAGGTGACCGGTCATGGCCGGTCTGGAGCGTGCCCTGCCGGCGCCCTGGTACCTGAGCGACGACCGCTTCGACCAGGAGCGGGAGCGGCTGCTGTTCCGCGAGTGGTTCTGTGCCGGGCGGGCCGACCAGGTCGAGCGGCCGGGGTCGCTGGCGGTGGTGGACGTGGCCGGCGAGAGCGTCCTGCTGGTCCGGACCAGGGCAGGGGAGCTGCGGGCCCACTACAACGTCTGCCGCCACCGCGGCTCCCAGCTGGTGCCGTGCCCGCCCGCCGACCCGGGCGGCCCCCAGGCCAGCCCGGCCCGCAAGGCCGGGTCGCTGCGCTGCCCCTACCACTCCTGGACCTACCGGCTGGAGGGCGACCTGCTGCGGGCCCCCTGGAGCGAGGAGATCGACGGCTTCGACCAGGCGGCCTTCGGGCTCCACCCGGTCGGGGTGGCCACCTGGGGCGGGTTCGTGTTCCTCCACCTGACCCCGGAGGACGCCGTGCCCCTGGCCGACCAGCTCGGCCCGGTGCCCGAGCGGCTGCGCCGCTACCCGCTGGAGGCGCTGGCGGTGGGGCGGCGCCTCGACTACCAGGTCAGGGCCAACTGGAAGCTGGTCGCCGAGAACTACAACGAGTGCTACCACTGCGCCGGCGTCCACCCCGAGCTGTGCCGGGTCGTGCCCGCGTTCAAGCGCGGCGGGGCCGGCCTGGACTGGGAGCGGGGAGTGCCTCACCGCGAGGGCGCCTGGACCTTCACCGCCACCGGCCAGAGCGACCGGGCGCCGTTCCCTGGCCTGGACGACGACGAGCGCACCCGCCACAAGGGCGAGCTCGTCTACCCCAACCTGATGCTGAGCCTGTCCGCCGACCACGTGGCCGCCTTCACGCTGTGGCCGCACGGGCCGGCCGAGACCACCGTCGTGTGCGAGCTGCTGTTCCATCCCGGGGAGCAGGCCCGCCCCGCCTTCGACCCATCTGACGCGGCCGACTTCTGGGACCTGGTCAACCGTCAGGACTGGGCCATGTGCGAGAGCGTCCAGCGGGGCATGTCGTCGCGCGCCTACAGCGGCGGCTGGTTCGCCCCCATGGAGGAGCCGAGCCTCGACATCCGCCGCTACGTCCTCGACCGCCTGGGAGCGACCGGAGAGCCGGGAACCCCGCCGTGACCGCCCGGGACGCGGACGGCGACCGGCCCTCCCCCCACCGCCGCCGGGACTGGGACGTGGTGGTGGTCGGGCTCGGGGCGCTGGGCAGTGCGGCCGTGTGGGCGCTGGCCAGGGCGGGGGCGCGGGTGCTGGGGCTGGAGCAGTTCGCCCTCGGGCACCACCGGGGGGCCTCGCACGACCACGCCCGGATCATCCGCCGCTCCTACCACACGGCCGGCTACGTGCGCCTGGCCGGCCTGGCCTACGCCGCCTGGGCCGAGCTGGAATTGGAGGCTTCCGAGCGGCTGGTGGTCACCACCGGCGGCCTCGACCTGTTCCCGGCCGGCTCGGCCATCCCGCCCGGCCCCTACCGGGCCAGCCTGGAGGCCTGCGGCGTCCCCTACCAGTGGCTGGACGCGGCCGAGGTGATGCGCCGCTGGCCGGCCTTCAAGCTCGACGCCGACGTCCACGGCCTCTGGCAGGCCGACGGCGGCATCGTCCCGGCGGCCCGCGGCACCCGGCTGCTCCAGCGCCTGGCCGCCGGCGGCGGCGCCACCCTGCTCGACCAGGTCCCGGTGACGGCCGTCCGCGACCTGGGCACGTCGGTCGAGGTGGTCACAGCCGACGCCACCTTCCGGACCGCCCGGCTGCTGCTCTGCGCCGACGCCTGGACCGGCGACCTGGTCGCCCAGCTCGGCGCCGACCTCCCCCTGGTCGTCACCCAGGAGCAGTTCAGCTACTTCCGCCCGGCCGACCCCGGCGCCTTCGCCGTCGGCCGGTTCCCGGTCTGGATCTGGATGGACGACCCCAGCTTCTACGGCTTCCCGGTGTGGCCGGGCGCCGCCCTCAAGGCCGCCCAGGACGTCGGCGGCTTCCAGGTCACGGCCACCTCGCGGAGCTTCGACCCCGACCCGGCGGCCGCCGGACGCCTGGCCGGGTTCCTGCGCACCCGGCTCCCCGCCGCCGTCGGCACCCACGACCACAGCGCGACCTGCCTCTACACCCTCACCCCGGACCGCGACCTCGTCCTCGGACCCCTGCCCGGCCACGACCGCGTCCTGGTCGCCCTGGGCGCCGCCCACGGGTTCAAGTTCGCCCCCCTGCTCGGCCGGGTCCTGGCCGACCTGGCCCTGCACGACGGCACCGAGGTGGACATCACCCCGTTCGCCGTCGACCGCCCGGCCCTCACCGCCCCCGACCCGCGAGCCAACTACCTGGTCTGAGCGGGCGGCGCCCTCAGCCGGCCAGGGCGGCCGGGTCGGTGGCCAGCTCGGCCGCGGCGGCCGCCCTGACCCAGTCGACCAGGCGGGCCGCCGGGAGGCCGCGGTGGACCGCGACCTGGACCCCGAGCCCGTCGAGCAGGGCGGTGAGCCGCCAGGCGGCGCCGTCGGGGTCGGGGCAGCTGAACTCGCCGGCCGCGACCCCTTCGCGGATCACGGTGGCCAGGGTCTGCTTCCAGCGCAGGTCGAGCTGGCGCGACACCTCGGCCAGCTCGGGGCTGCGCAGTGCCTGCCCCCAGGCGTCGATCCAGAGCAGCCACGCCTCGGACGACCCGGCGGGGGAGTACAGGCGCAGGATCCGGTCCAGCCGCTGGGCGGCGCTGCCGTCCCCGGCCGCCGTCGCCGACAGCCGGTCCAGGTCCTCGGAGGCGGCGTACCGGAACGCCTCCCCGAGCAGCGTCTCCTTGTTGGTGAAGTGGTAGAAGACCAGCCCGGTCGACACCCCGAGGGCGGCGGCCACGTCGCCCACCCGGGTGCTCGCGAACCCGCGGGCGATCACCTCACGGCAGGTCGCCCTGAGGATCTCCTCCCGGCGGACATCCGCCTTGATCCGCGCCACGGCCGAAGTGTATCGACCACCGGCTGGTCCCGGGGCGCCCCTCCCGTTTATACTGACTGAAGAGTCAGTTGAAGTAGGTTGGTTGAAGTAGGTTGGAGGTCCGACCATGCTGGACACCACCGCTGCGCCCTTCGACCCGGCCGACCTGGAGCCGTCGCTGCGGCCGTTCGGTCAGAGCCGGATGCTGCCGCGGGACGCCTACGTCTCGCCGCGGGTGTTCGCCTTCGAGCAGGAACGGTTCTTCGCCGGGTCCTGGACCTGCGTGGGCCGCGAGGGCGACCTGGGGGGGACGGGCGCTCAGCGGGCGGTCAAGGTCGGGCGGGCCGGGGTGCTGCTGGCCCGGGGGACCGACGGGAAGGTGCGGGCGTTCGCCAACACCTGCCGGCACCGCGGCCACGAGCTGCTCGGCATCGGCGAGGCGACCTCCAGGCGGACCGTGCTGTGCCCCTACCACGCCTGGACCTACGACCTGGACGGCACCCTGCGGGTCGCTCCCGGGTTCCGCGAGCACACCGACTTCCGCCCGGGCGAGCACGGCCTGGTCGAGCTGCCGCTGGAGAGCTGGCACGGGTTCCTGTTCGTCAACGGGTCGGGCGACGCCCCGCCGTTCGCCGAGCATGTCGGGGCCCTGGACGACCTGGTCGCCCCCTACCGGCCGGAGCGGCTCGTCCCCCTGGTCAGCCACGCCTACGACCTGGACTGCAACTGGAAGGTCGTCCTCGAGAACTACCACGAGTGCTACCACTGCCCCCTCATCCATCCCGAGCTGTGCCAGGTCAGCCCGCCGGCCAGCGGCGACAACTTCGAGCTGGACGGCGCCTGGGTCGGCGGCACCATGGACCTCAAGGACCACGCCGCCACCATGTCCCTGGACGGCCACAGCGACGGCGTCCCGATCCCGGGGCTGGACGGCGAGCGGCTGCGGACCGTCGCCTATCTCGGGCTGTTCCCCAACCTCCTGCTCAGCCTCCACCCCGACTACGTGATGACCCACCTGGTGGAGCCGCTGGCCGCGGACCGGAGCCACGTCATCTGCACCTGGTACTTCCCGCCCGAGGCGACCGACCAGCCCGGCTTCGACCCCGGGTACGCGGTCGACTTCTGGGACACCACCAACCGCCAGGACTGGTCGGCCTGCGAGTCGGTGCAGCGGGGCATGACCTCCCCCCATTTCCAGCCCGGCCCCCTGGCCCCGGCCGAGGACGCCGTCTACCACGTGGTGACGATGATCGCCCGCGCCTACCTGGGCGAGCGCCCGAGCGCCCTGCCGCTGGACACCGGCACGGCTCTGACCCAGGAGCCGTCCCCGGTCAGGTAGGCGTCGACAGCCAGCCCGACCTCGGCCAGGGCGGCCTCCAGCGCCTCGTTGTCGAGCCGCTCGGCGGTGAAGGTCTGGGTCCACACCCGTTCGCCCACCTGGTACTCGGCCGTGGCCGCGACCAGCCTGGGCCCGGGCCGGGTGAGGTCCCGCAGCCGGAAGACGATCCCGCCGGTGGCCCGCTCGCCGTCGGCCGCCTCGTCGAACCACCCCGGCGAGTGCCGCTGGACGACCACGCAGCCCCCGTCTCGAACATGGTCCCGGCATGCGGTCAGGAACCGCCGCCTGAGCGCCCGGTCGGGCACGTTGACCAGGAACGAGGCCAGCAGCACGACGTCGAAACGCCGGTGCAGGCGCAGGTCCTGGATCTTCGCCCGCACCGTCCCGGCCCCGCGGACCCAGGCCAGCATCTCCGCCGACTCGTCCACCGCCACCACCGGATGCCCGAGCGCGACCAGCCGATGGGTCACCCGCCCAGCCCCAGCCCCCAACTCCAGAATCCCGGCCCCGGCAGGGACCGCCCCATGCACGATCTCGGGTTCGCCCATGGCCGGCAGCGCCCGGTAGAGGTCGACCGCACACCCGTCCGGGGTGATCACCCCGGGCCCGGTGCCGGGTTCGGCCACTACCGCGGCTGACGCAACTCGGCCCAACCCGCTCAGGGGGCCGGGAGGGTGGCGGTCAGGCGGCTGCCGGAACCGGTGTGGCCGCTCAGGCTCGCGCGGGGGTGGCGGGCCAGGTCGTTCCAGCGCATCCGGAGGGTGGTGGTGGCGCTGTGGGGGCCCTTGACCTTGACCTGGGCGGTGACCCGGCCGCTGCCGGTGTTCCAGGTGGCGGTGCCGTCGACGACGGTGTCGGCGACGAACCGGACCTTGTGAAGGTCGAGCTTGACGCTCGCGTCGCCTTCGACGGTGAACCAGCCGCCGCGGAGCCCGTGGCCGCGCGACCCGGGCAGGTACCACCACTGGGCGATGGCGTCGCCGACGGCGGCCGCCCCGACGGCGGCCAGCTTCAGCCCG
>JASLIH010000426.1 GCA_030152105.1 Actinomycetes bacterium | reverse complement strand
GAACAGGTGCCGGCCGCCCGCCTCGGCATCGAAGCCGAACAGCAGATCCGGCGAGGACAGGTGGAAGAAGCTGAGCGCGTGGGATTGGACGACCTGGGCCAGGTTCATGACCCGGCGCAGGTCGACGGCGGTCGGGGGCGGCTCGGTGGCCAGGATCTGGTCGCAGGCCATGGCGGAGGCGAGCAGGTGGCTGACCGGGCAGATGCCGCAGATGCGGGCCATGATCGATGGCAGCTCGTGTACCGGGCGACCCTGGCAGATGCGCTCGAAGCCGCGGAACTGGGTCACGTGGAAACGGGCGTCGGCGACCTGGCCGTCGTCGTCGAGCTGGATGGTGATCTTGGCGTGGCCCTCGATCCGGGTCACGGTGTCGATGACGATCTCGCGGGCCACGGCCTCGTCTCCGGGTTCAGGCGCCGAAGCGGGCGATGTGTGCGGTGTCCGGCATGCGCCCCTCCAGCAGCTCGTTCAGGGTGTGGTAGATAAGGTCGGCCGAGGGTGGGCAGCCGGGCAGGAACAGGTCGACCTTGACAACCCGGTGGACGGGCAGGGCGGCCGGCAGCAGCTTGGGCACGACCTGGGACGGCAGCTGCTGGTTGTCGGTGGCGTTCTCCAGATAGGCGCGCTCCAGCAGCGGGAGGGGGCCGATGGGATTACGCATACTGGGGACGTTGGCGGTGACCGCGCAGTCGCCGAACGACACCAGGATCCTGGTCCGCTCGCGGATCATCCGGATCTTGGCCAGGTCCTCGTCACTGGACACGGCCCCCTCGACCAGGCAGACGTCGACGTCGTCCGGGTAGTCCTTGCGGTCAACGAGCGGGCTGTAGACCAGCTCGGCCCGCTGGCCGAGCTCGAGCAGCCGCTCGTCCATGTCCAGGAATGACATGTGGCAGCCGGAGCAACCGTCCAGCCAGACGGTGGCCAGCCGGGGGCTGCTCATGACTGCTGGGCCTCCCCCGGGCGTTTGAGGTACGGGAGGAAGGGCCGGGGGGTCTTGGCGCCCTCGGCCACCGACCGGCCCTTCTCGAACAGCGCCCCGGTCGGGCAGACCTGGACGCACTTGCCGCAGCTGGTGCAGGTCGGCGACTCCCCCCAGGGGGTGCCGAGGTCGGTCACCACCCGGGCGTCGATGCCCCGGCCCATGACGTCCCAGGTGTGGGCGCCCTCGATCTCGTCGCAGACCCGCACACAGCGGGTGCACATGACACAACGGTTGTGGTCGATGGCGAACAGCGGATGGCTGGCGTCGATGCCGACCCTCGGGTTGACCGCCGGGAGCTCGAAGTGGGTGAGGCCGAGGCTGGCGGCCAGATCCTGGAGCTCGCAGTGGTTGTTGGCCACACACACCGAGCAGATGTGGTTGCGCTCCACGAACAGCATCTCGACGATCGTGCGCCGGTAGCCGGCCAGCCGCTCGGAGTGGGCGGTCACCTCCATGCCCTCCTCGACCACGGTCACACAGGCCGGCAGCAGTTTGCCGGAGGCGCCGACCTCGACCACGCACAGCCGGCAGGCGCCGATGTCGCTGAGGCCGTCCAGGTGGCACAGGGTCGGGATCTCGATGCCGTTCTCGGCGGCCACATCCAGGATCGACTGGCCGGCGGCGCCGGCGACATCGGTGCCGTCGATTCGTAGGGTGTACACGCTCACGTGCGGGCCTCCGAACGCTCGGCGACCGGGCAGACCCCGGCCGGGCAGGTCCGGTCCTGGATATGCGCCAGGTACTCCTCGCGGAAGTAGCGAAGCGTCGAGAACACTGGGTTGGGGGCGCTCTGGCCCAGGCCGCACAGGCTGGTGTGCTTGACCATGTCCGACAGCCGCTCCAGCCGCTCCAGGTCCTCCACGGTGGCGTCGCCCTCACAGATCGAGGCGAGCAGGATGTGGAGCTGGGTGGTACCGACCCGACACGGAATGCACTTGCCGCAGGACTCCTCACGGCAGAAGTCCATGAAGTAGCGGGCCACATCCACCATGCAGGCGGTGTCGTCCATCACGATCATGCCGCCCGAGCCCATGATCGAGCCGACCTCCTTCAGCGACTCGTAGTCGACCGGCATGTCCAGGTAGTGGGCGGGGATGCAGCCGCCCGAGGGCCCGCCGGTCTGGACGGCCTTGAACGGCCGGCTGTCGACGATGCCGCCGCCGATGTCGTAGACGATCTCGCGCAGGGTGATGCCCATCGGGACCTCGACCAGGCCGGTGTTGACCACCCGGCCGGCGAGCGCGAACACCTTGGTGCCCTTGCTGGAGGGGGTGCCGATCCCGGCGTACCAGTCGCCGCCGTTGCGGATGATCGGGGCGATGTTGGCGAAGGTCTCGACGTTGTTGATCAGGGTCGGGCTTCGCCACAGGCCGGAGACGGCCGGGTATGGCGGGCGGGGCCGGGGCGTGCCCCGTCCACCCTGGACCGAGGCGATCAGGGCCGTCTCCTCGCCGCAGACGAACGCTCCCGCGCCCAGGCGCAGCTCCACCTGGAACTCAACGGGGGTGTCGGCGATGTCGGCGCCGAGCAGGCCGGCCCGCCCGGCCAGGCGGATGGCGGTCTTGAGGCGGGCCACGGCCAGCGGGTACTCGGCCCGGCAGTACACATAGCCGCGGCTGGCCCCGACGGCGTAGCCGGCGATGGCCATGCCCTCCAGCACCCGGTGGGGGTCGCTCTCGAGCACGCTGCGGTCCATGAACGCTCCCGGGTCACCCTCGTCGGCGTTGCAGATCACGTACTTCTGTCCGCCGGCGGCCTTGGCCACGGTGGTCCACTTCAGCCCGGTCGGGTAGCCGGCGCCGCCCCGCCCCCGCAGGCCGCTGCGGACCACCTGGTCGATCACCTCGGCCGGGGTCATCGAGTGCAGCGCCGTCTCCAGCGCCCGATAGCCGCCCCGGGCCCGGTAGTCGTCCAGGTCCTCGGGGTCGACCCGCCCGGAGTTCTCGGTGGCCACCCGGACCTGGCGGGCGAAGAACGGCGCCGGCGGCGCCGGGGTCGCCCCGGGGCGGACGGCCTGTAGCTCCTCGACCAGGCCGCCCAGGTCGTCCGGGCGGACGCGGTCGAACAGCCGGCCGCTCTCGGCGACCTCGACCAGGGGGCCGGCGGCGCACAGGCCGAGGCAGCCGACCCGCTTGACGGCCACGTCAGTGAGCCCGGCCTCGGTGACCTGCTCGGCCAGGGCGTCGAAGACCTGGTCGGAGGAGGCGGACAGGCAGCTGGCGGCCTGGCAGACATGGGCCGACGCCCGGGCCGGCCCTTCCAGGACCGGTGCCCGCGTGCGGCGGCGGCGTACTGGTCGCGGGGGCCGGTCGGTCCCGGCGGTCTCGGTCACAGCGCCTCCAGCTCGGCCACGACCGCGTTGGCGGTCAGCTTCCCTTTGACCTCGCCGTCCAGGATCATCGCCGGGGCCAGGCTGCAGGAGCCCAGGCAGCGGGCGGTCAGCAGCGACAGCCTGCCGTCGGTGGTGGTCTCCCCCGGCCGGACGCCGAGTCCGCGACCGATGGCGGCGACGATGCCGCCGGCCCCGTTGATGTAGCAGGCCGTGCCGGTGCAGACGACGCAGGCATGCTCACCCTGGGGCTTCAGGGTGAAGAACGAGTAGAACGTGGCGACGCCGTACACCTTGCTGAGCGGCACCCCCAGGCCTCTCGCCACGAACTCCATGGTCTGGGTGTCGAGGTAGCCGAACGCCTCCTGCGCCGCGTGCAGCACCTCGATGAGGGCGTCGGGGCGCTGCCCCAACCGCCGCATGCGCGTCTCGACGATCCGCCAGCGCTTGTCGTCACTCGGCGCCGGCGGCAAGGCGGTGGCTACGGCCACGGCGCTCCCCTTAGAGCCTGATTGCTCTGATTAGGCATGCAACCGCTCCGGCAGGTCAAGCGACACCAGCTCCACCGCCACCTCGGCCGCCCAGCCCCGGATCTGCGCAGGGTCGCGCCAGTCGCCAGCGTTCGTTCTGGCCATCGCGCTGGCCGGGAACCCCTTGGCGTCGGCGGCGAGGCGGCCCCCGAAGGTG